>JBJESC010000376.1:0-7282 GCA_051882615.1 Oscillospiraceae bacterium | reverse complement strand
GTTACAACTTTCTTATCAGAGAGTTTTGCTCCAACAAGGAATTTTTCATATCCCGGGAAGCAAATTGCCTCCTTCCCCTCAAGAAGTCCCTTCTTTCCAAGGATGGAGGGAGCGGCGCAGATTGCGCCAATCGGAATGCTGTGTTCCACACAGTAGTCAATCGCTGCCTGAACAACGGAATTCGCTTCAATATTCAGCGTACCCGGCATTCCTCCCGGAAGAACTATCATTTCAAGTCTCTCGTCAAGCTCCACCTGCATATCTGTAATATCGCAAAGCATAGGAACGCCGTGCGAGCTTCTTACTCCGTCATTCTTAATTCCTACCGTTACAACATCGCATTCTGCACGGCGAAGCATATCAATAGGAGCAATTGCCTCTGTTTCTTCAAACCCATCAGCCATAAAAACATAAATCATAGTAATATTCCTCCTCACGGAAAGGTAATTTTAAACTTCTCTTCCAAAAAACAAGGATTGTAAGAAAGCTTTGCTTTCCTCAAGCCCTCCGAACCGGTATCATCTTCACGATTGATATATTTATATCTTCCGTTAAGGGATTTAACAAACTCGCGGTTAATTGCTGCATAAGCTCCCTGATACTTTCTGAGCGCTTTTTCCACATGAACAACAAAGCAATCATCAGACGAGGGTTCCCCGAATGTGAACGCCTGAACGCTGCCATCAACCCTCAGCACTCCTCCAATGTAACCAAGCTCGTCATAGTGTTTTAAGGAGCATTCCACAACGCATAATTCCTGTATTTTGCTCTCCGTCTCGCCGCTTATATCACACTTATCAATATTCTCCATACGCCACTGTCTGTTCATATCGACACACTCGCCGATATTATCGGCTGAAAGTGGTTCGAAGCTCCAGTTGTTTTCATAGAAACGATTAAGATGGTTACGTTTTGAGTGATACTTCTTACCTTTCAAAGACTCCAGGTCTTCGGCAAGGTAAATGTAATCAAAAAACCCGCGCTCCGGTCGAAGCTGCGATTGCGGAAACAGCCGCGCAATTTTATCGGAAATGCCTTTGTTTGCATAAATAGTCAAAGGCAAGTGGTTCTCATTGGTATAATCACGGAGTAATTCTATCGCAAGTCTTATATCGTCATCATCGCCGCTTCTGCCGGTGGGATATATAAACCGTGTGTTCTTTCTGCTCTGCTGCTTTACGAAATAAAAGCCGTTATAGAAACAGACTTCAATGTTATAAGCTTTTCGCCACACGAAGTTATTGCCGAAAGAGTATTCGCATCCGCGAAAATTGGATTTTCTCAGACACTCCTCAGCTATGCCCTTATCTGAAATTTCAATCCTTTGAAAGTTCAAACAATTCATTATACATCAACAACCTTAAACAATCACAAATCTGCAGGTAAACATCCTGGATAGAACGAACATATCCGTTTTCACAGCAGTTAATTACTGTCCATCCGCCCTCTCTTGCCGCAAACATAGCGCTGTCCCTGCAATTCTTCAAAAACTCAATATTTCTTTCGTGAATATCCTTCTTGGACTCATCGCCCAGATATCTGGCTGACAGAAGCTTCTGGGACTCCTCTATCGGCATATCGAGGAACAAGACCAAATCGGGCACGGGAAGTCCAAGCATATCATACTCATAGGAATAGAGCCAATTAAGGAAAGCTTTTCTCTCCTCGACCGGCACCTTGGTCAACTGATATATTGCATTGGAGGTAGTATATCGTCCTGCTATTACCGTGCCACCAGACTCATAGTAGTTTTTCCACTCGGTAACATAGCTTACATATCGGTCAACAGCGTAGAAAGAAGAAGCAGCATAGGCGCCGTTTCTGCCCTCACATTTTATATCACCGTTTAAATAGCACTCCACAAGCTGCCCTGTAATGGTATCATAGTTCGGAAAGCTCACAGCACGGCAGTCAACACCCTGCTCTTTCAAATAGCCTACTGCTAAATCAAGCTGAGTAGATTTTCCACAGCCGTCAAGCCCGTCAAGTACAATAAGTTTTCCCTTTTTCATACTAACTCCCAATAAATGTTAATAAAAGCTACCCATACCTATATATTGTACCACACAATTGCAATTTAGTCAAGTTCTTTAAAAGAAAAATCTCCATTTCTGCAAACGGAGATTACTTAAACTACAAAACTAAGTTGCACTTCATTTTTTCATTGGTAAAACCAATCGACTTATAGAAATCAACAAGACAATCCTCACAAATTACATAAATACTGCTGTCCGGATAATCAGCGCACACCGCAGAAATAAGTCTTTTTGCCCCGCCTTTCCGCTGATAGTCGGGATGGGTTGCAATCTGAGACAAAAGCACCTCGTTATCTGAAGCATACTGAACAACAAGCACGGTTTTTTCAAGTCTGCGCACTTCGCTTACACCGTGGCGTATTCTATGGGACATATCAAGTAACCAAGGCTCAAACAAGTCTTCCGTTAAGCCAAATGCCGATTGAATAACCTCAAAGACTTCAGCAAGAGGTGGATTTACTTCGGTTTCGGTGCTTTCTGAGCAACCTGTAAAGCGCATCAGGTTTACAAGCTGCACCTTACAGTTCAATAACTCACTCAAACTCAAACCGACTTCTTCGGAGCAAAAAATTTCCCTCGCCCCGGAGAACGAAAGAAATGCGCTAATCTCGTTTAGTTCATCCGAGCTGATGTTATCATTGCAGTATAGAACTGTGCTCTCGTTAAGGGCACCGATTACGCTGTTCTCGGAAGTAAAGAAACGGCAAAACTCGTATCTCGCCGAATAAGCCTCCCAAAGAGACCGTATTTTCTGAGCTTCAATGCCCTTCTCGGGAAGAGTCAGCTTCTCGCCTTCAAGAATTCTCCTTATCATAATACCGCAGCAACAGAGAGCATTTTCTCCGCCAGAGTTTTCACGGCCTCAAAATCACTCAATTTGAATACGCAGGACGGAGAATGGAGATACCTGCACGGAACAGAAATCGCGCAAGTCCGCACTCCTCCGTTTCCGATATGAATTGCTCCCGAATCGTTCCCGCCTGCAATAAGAGTCTTTGTCTGAACGGGAATATTATGCTTATTCGCTGTTTCAAACGCAAGCTTGTACAGTTCACGGTCGTAAATTGTGCCTCTGTCCATATATGAGACTACCGCGCCTTTTCCAAGCTCGCATACCTTTCTTGAGCCAGATACCCCCGCAATGTCACAGGCGGTTGTGGTTTCAAGAACAAAAGCAATATCCGGCTTTACAGTTTCAACCGCAGCCCTTGCGCCGCGCGTACCGATTTCTTCCTGTACGGTAAACACATACCACGCATCATACTCAGGTTCCCCGTTTATCATATCCATTAAAGCTACACAGCCCGCACGGTCATCCAAAGCCTTTCCTTTAACATATCCGCCTCCGAATTCAAAGAAATCCGCATCGAAATAAGCATAGCTTCCTCTGGTGGCAAATCTCTCGGCTTCTTCCGCAGACGACGCACCTATATCAATATATAGGCTGTCAATATCGGGAAAATTCTTTCTCTCATCGGCTGTTTGCTGATGAATAGCCTTGGTTCCGACCACACCGCGAGCACCGCTTTCCATACGAACTCCGCGTCCGATTACCACCTCGGGATTTATTCCTCCAACTGCACCAAACCGCAGAAAGCCGCTCTCCTCAATATCTGTTATCATAAAGCCTACTTCGTCCATATGAGCAGCATACATTATTTTATTCTTCGGGGTATGCTTACCTTTTTTGAATGCAATCAGATTTCCTAGATTATCAACAAAAAATTCATCAGGATGAATATTATTCAGAATATATCTGCGTATCTGACTTTCATCTCCCGAAGAACCATTGACTTGGCAAATTTCACGCAATCTCTCTACCATTACGCTTCACCCCCGCAAACATACGCGCATATCAACTTGGATACAGCCTCAATGTCCCTGATATTTACACATTCTATCGGAGTGTGCATATATCTGATTGGGAAAGACAGAGTACAACACTTTACACCCTTGCCCGTAATGCTGATAGCGTCGGCATTTGTTCCCGTTGACGAGGGCATAACCTCACAAGTAAACGGAATATTATCCCGAATAGCTATATCTCGGAGAGTATTTGACATTTTCTTATCGAGAGAAGCAGAAAAGCCAATCATTACGCCGCTTCCGATTTCGGCAGTTTCAGAGGGATTGCTGTCGGGAGTTCTTCCAAATGAAACATCAACCGCAATTGCTTCATCTGGCTGAATACGCGCGGCTGCCTGTTTTGCCCCGCGCTCTCCCGTTTCCTCCTGAGCCGAGAAGCATACAACAAGGTTACAGGGGAGCGGCTTTCCTTTAAGCATATCCAAAGCCGCAAGTATTGCGCAGATTCCGCTTCTGTCGTCAATAGCCGCGGCGCTAACCACACCACCGCAAAGCTCACGGAAAGGGGAATTCACAGTAACCCGATCTCCCGGAGAAATAACAGCCTCAGCACAGTCCTTGTCCATACCGACATCAATGGAAATATCGGTTATTTCGGGCACGCCGGAGCCTTTTTTAACGTGTGGCGGGAGAGTGGACACAACCCCCAAAACTTTTTTGCTCCCGTGTACAGTAACAGATTGCGCGAGCATTGTTCGCAAATCGGGCGAACCGCAAGCACCTACTCTGAGGAAACCATTGTCTTCAATATAGGTTACAATCAATCCGACAGAATCAATATGTGCGTCCAGAAGCAGAGTTTTAGCATTCGGATTATCTGAGTTTATTCGTCCGATTACATTTCCGAAATCGTCAACAATCACATCATCTGTGTATTCTCTGAGCAGTTCTGCCGCCTTCTCCGAAGCTTCAAATTCATCTCCCGACACTCCGGTTTCACTGCAAAGTATTCTCAAAACAGACCTAATATCCAAAATAAAAATCCCCTTATTTCAAAAAATCGTTGTTAACGCCCATACAATTAAACTTATATCCTTTATAATTGAGAATTTCAATTTTATACTCGATGATTTCCACGGGCAGTCCAAGATTTGCCGCAACCGAGGAAATATCATTATGGTATGAAAGCTCGTCAAGCAAATCAGAATCGGGAATAAGAATATTGGCGGCGAACAGATTAGCCTCGCGTTCGGTCTTGTTGTTCGCAAGAAAAAGGGTGGTCTCACGAATGCCGCCATCAGATAATTCTCTGTGCAATACATCGTGACCCAACTCGTGGGCACAGACCACCGTTTTTGTAACATCATCCAGCTCCTCGTTAATCACGATATAGCGCGAACCTCCCTCAAACAGATAAAATCCCTTGAGAGAGCCCAGCGGGCGAAACCACACTTTCGCTCCCGAATTTTCAGCAGTTACAAAAATACTTTTTCCGCCATAATTTTTTAACACCTCTTGCGAGGTATCAATTATACGCTGCATTATTTTGTCCCGTTGTGTCTGGAGTCTTCGTAAATCTCAGCAAGACAGCGCATAAGTCTTGCCTTATCATCATCTGTGAGAGTGTTTCCGGCGAACAAGCCGCGGGACTTCGAGAGAAATTTTTCAGCTTCGGAAGTATCAACGCCTCTCTTGTGCATTGTCTTTATAAGCTTTTCTTCAGCGGTAAGCTCAATACTCTGGCTATCGTCAAGTAAAAACTCGGGAGTAACGCCAAGCTCCTTAGCTATTCTTTCGAGAATGCTTCTTCTGGGTTTGCGTGTTCCGCTCATATAGTACGCAAACGCACGGTATGTTATACCAACGCTCTCTGCAAAATCAACTCTTCTGATACGGCGTCTGTTAAGCATAATGTCAAGTTTTTCTTCAATAGTCATCTTATCTTCCTCCACAAAGAAATAAATCATAATTTTTGATAAACAGAAACAATCTGCGCAAACGAAAGGCGTTTTATATAACCCCAAAGGTAAAAAACACCCATTGATACGCAGAATATTTTCACTTATATTATAACAGTGAACGAGTTTTTTGTCAAGTGGTTTTTTAATTTCTGTAAAATATTCAAAAAAATTCACAAATATCGGATAATATTCTTAAATACGAATATTTTTCCTTGACAAATCCAAATAAACGTGTATAATAATAAATGTAAATATTTTATCTTCATCAGATTATCAATGAAGAGTAAGGAGATTTTATTATGGCTAAGGAAATTAAAAAAGTAGTTCTGGCATATTCGGGCGGACTTGATACCTCCATTATCATTCCGTGGCTTCACGAAACTTATCCCGGCTGTGAGGTTATCTGCGTTGCGGGCAATGTAGGTCAGGACGCAGAAATCGAAGGTCTTGAAGAACGAGCAAAGAAGACCGGCGCTTCTAAGCTCTATATTGAGGATATTCAGGACGAATTCGTAAACGACTTCGTATTCCCCACCATCAAGGCAGGCGCAAAGTACGAAGGCTATCTTCTCGGCACATCTTTTGCACGTCCTCCTATTGCTAAGCGTATTGTTGAAATTGCTAAGAAGGAAGGCGCTGATGCAATCTGTCACGGCTGCACCGGCAAGGGCAACGACCAGGTTCGTTTTGAGCTTACTATTAAGGCGCTTGCTCCCGAAATGGAGATTATCGCTCCCTGGAGAATTTGGAACATCAAGTCGCGCGACCAGGAGATTGATTACGCAGAAGCACACAATGTTCCGATTAAGATTACGCGTGAAACCAACTATTCCAAAGATATGAACCTCTGGCACCTCTCTCACGAGGGACTTGACCTTGAGGATCCTGCAAACGAGCCTCAGTACAACAAGCCCGGCTTCCTTGAGCTTGGAGTATCTCCCGAACAGGCTCCCGATAAGCCTACATACGTTACTATTCACTTTGAGAAGGGCATCCCCGTCGCTCTCAACGGTGAAAAGATGGACGGCGTAAAGCTTATCAAGACTCTGAATAAGATTGGCGGAGAAAACGGTATCGGTCTGTTTGACGTTGTTGAAAACCGTCTTGTTGGTATGAAGTCCCGCGGCGTTTATGAAACTCCCGGTGGTACTATTCTTTATCATGCTCACGAAGTACTTGAGACTATCTGCCTTGATAAGGAGACTCAGCACTACAAGTACGGCCTTGCACAGAAGTATGCTGACCTCGTATATAACGGTCAGTGGTATACTCCCCTGCGCGAAGCTATGGACGCTTTCGTTGATAAGACTCAGGAGACTGTAACCGGTGATGTAAAGCTCAAACTCTATAAGGGCAATATCATTAACGCAGGCGTAACTTCTCCCTACACTCTCTACAGCGAGGACTTTGCTTCCTTCGGCGAGGACGATGTTTACAACCAGAAGGATTCCGCGGGCTTCATCAACCTCTTCGGTCTGC
>JBJESC010000375.1:0-7291 GCA_051882615.1 Oscillospiraceae bacterium | reverse complement strand
GAGAGCTCCGTGCCATTGGTTGCGAAAATCGGAATTTTCGTGTTTTTGGCGAGCATTGCAAGACCTGCGATATGGTCGGTGTGCTCGTGAGTGACGAACACCGCCTCAATCCCCGAAAAATCTGTCCCCATAAGCGAAAGCGCGTTTTTCAGCGCCCTGAACGAGCACCCCGCGTCAATAAGAACGCCGTGCCCGCCTGTGCCGATAAACACGCAGTTGCCCTTGCTTGAAGAGCAGATAGGATAAATTCTCGCCATTATATCGCCTTCTGATGAACGTTAGCTTCCGAAGCGGGATCGGGTTCGTTTACCTTAACGATGTCCGCGCCCAGCCCACGGAGCTTAAGCTCCATATTCTCGTAACCGCGCTCAACGTGGAAGATGTCGTAAATCTCGCTTACGCCCTCCGCGGAAAGCGCCGCGATAATCAGCGCCGCGCCCGCTCTCAGGTCGGTAGCCTTGACAGGCGCACCCTTAAGGCGCTCCACGCCCTCGATTACGGCAACTCTGCCCTCAACCGAGATATTCGCGCCCATTCTGCGCAGCTCGTCCACATAGCGGAAGCGGTTGTCGAAGATACTCTCCGTCACCATTGAAGTGCCCTTTGCGCAGGTGAGAAGCGCCGACATCTGGGGCTGCATATCCGTGGGGAAGCCGGGGTGGGGAAGCGTCTTTATTGACGTACCCACATAGCTGTCGCCGCCGATAACGCGCACCGCGTCGTCAAACTGTTCCACCTGAACTCCGATTTTAAGGAGCTTGTTGGTAATCGGTTCGAGGTGCTTGGGGATAACGTTCTTGATAAGAACGTTTCCGCGAGTAGCCGCCGCTGCCGCCATAAACGTACCCGCCTCAATCTGGTCGGGAATTACGGAGTAGGTCGTGCCGTGGAGCTGCTCCACACCGCGGATTTTAATAACGTCCGTACCCGCGCCGATAATGTCCGCACCCATTGAGTTAAGACAGTTGGCGAGGTCAACGACGTGCGGCTCTTTCGCCGCGTTTTCGATTATGGTAAGACCCTCCGCCTTAACCGCCGCCATAATTCCGTTTATGGTAGCGCCCACGGAGTTCTTGTCGAAGAAAATCTGGTTTCCGATAAGCCTGTCAGCCTTGAGGTTAATCATACCGCCGTCTATTTCGGACTCCGCGCCGAGCGCCGCGAAGCACTTGAGGTGCTGGTCAATCGGGCGGTCGCCGAGGTTGCAGCCTCCGGGCATAGAAACGTGCGCGGAGTGGAAGCGTCCGAGCAGCGTTCCGAGGAAATATGTGGTAGCGCGCATAAGCTTTGCCTTTTCGTAGGGAATAGGCATATTCTGAAGTCCGCGCGGGTCGATTTCCACGGTGGTCTTGTTTATCATACGAATATTCGCGCCCATCTCAGACATAATCTGAAGAGCAATGGTAACGTCGCTGATATTCGGAATATTCTCTATAATGCAGGGCTCGTCTGACAGAATAACGGCGGGGAGAATAGCGACAACGGCGTTTTTCGCACCGCTTACGGTCACCTCACCCGACAGCTTTCCGCCGCCCTTGATAACGTATTTTTCCATAAGAATTCCCCCTGTTCCCCAAATCGGGAACATTGTTTTTTTTATTTTATATGTAAGCCGAAGCTTCGGCGAATAAATCAGAAATAAAGTGGGCTTTTCAACTCACACATTTCTATTATACCACGTTTTGTTTCAGATTTAAAGGGGTAAATTAAAAAAAAACGGAAAAAAAGCGAAAATTCGCCCGAATTCGGAAATTTTGTAAAGAGTAAACAAAGTTTCCCACAATTGTGGTTTTATTTTGACATTTCGCACCCTCGGAAATTCCTGCCTGCATTTTGTCGGTGAACATCTGAGGGTAGTATAGCCCTCTGCCGCGCTTGTAGTCAAGGAAAAATTACCTCCCAAACATTCCCCGTCCGCTAAATCCGTGCCGAAAACAGCCCTGTTTCCACCCCGTCGGCGTTTCGATTTTTCCTCGCGCCCCTCTTGACAAATTCCCTGTTTTGTGATTTAATTATAAGTGGAGATTTATTGAGAAAGGAACTTCCGAAAATGGCTAAATTAAACGAAAATTTTTTCAAGCTCAAAAAGAATTATTTGTTTATCGAGATTGCGAAGCGCATTAAGGCGTACACCGAGTCCCACCCCGAGGAGGCGAAGCGCCTTATCCGTATGGGTATCGGCGACGTAACCCTCCCGCTTGCTCCCGTTGTTGTTGAGGCTATGGAGAAGGCTTGCCGTGAGATGGGCGTAAAGGAGACCTTCCGCGGCTATGAGGACAGCGGCGCGGGCTACGACTTCCTGCGTAACGCAATTTCCGATTACTACAAGAGCTTCGGCGCTGATGTAGCGGCTGATGAAATCCGCGTTTCGGACGGTGCGAAGTCCGACTGCGGCAACATCATCGACATCTTCGGCGCGGGAAACACCGTGCTTGTCACCGACCCCGCATACCCCGTTTACGTTGACTCCAACATTATGAACGGCAACGAGGTTATCTTCGCGGACTCCGACGAGAGCAACGGCTTTGCCGCAATGCCCGACAAGTCGGTAAAGGCAGACCTTATCTACCTCTGCTCCCCGAACAACCCCACAGGCTCCGCTTACAACAAGGCGCAGCTTAAGGAGTGGGTGGACTACGCGCTTGAAAACAACGCGGTTATTATCTATGACGCGGCTTACGAAGCGTTCATCACCGAGGACGATATTCCCCGTTCCATTTACTGCGTTGAGGGCGCGAAGAAGTGCGCTATCGAAATCTGCTCGCTCTCCAAGACGGCAGGCTTTACGGGAACACGCTGCGGCTATACCGTAATCCCGACCGACCTCGTACAGAAGGACAGCGCGGGTAATGACGTGAAGCTGTGCGAAATCTGGGGACGCCGTCAGGGAAGCAAGTTCAACGGCGTATCCTATCCCGTTCAGCGCGGCGCGGAAGCGGTATTCACTCCCGAGGGACAGAAGCAGTGCCGCGAGAACATCGCATACTATCAGGAGAACGCACGCATTATCGCGGACACCTGCGATGAGCTCGGTATCAAGTACACAGGCGGCAAGAACTCCCCGTACATCTGGCTGAAGTGCGGAATGGACAGCTGGTCGTTCTTCGACAAGCTGCTCACCGAAATTCAGGTAGTGGGAACTCCCGGTGCGGGCTTCGGCAAGAACGGCGACGGCTGGTTCAGACTCACCGCATTCGGCACTCACGAAAAGACCCGTGAAGCAATGGAGAGATTGAAAACACTTCTGAAGAAATAACACAAACGCCCCTCCGATAAAAGAGGGGCGTTCAGGCTGTCGATAAAGGCACATCTACTTCGTCAAGCCCCTGTTGGCAGCCACAAAGGCTAGCCAACAAGGGCTTTCCTCGTATCTGCACCTTTCTCGCCAGCCTCATTCCAGACTTTTTCGACAAGCTCAACGCCCCTCCGATAAAAGAGGGGCGTTTTCATTATCCCGATGTTGTTGTAATGTTGGTATAGCGTTATTCGGATAAGTCGTAAGCTGTATCGGGATTTTGGACAGCGGGGTAAAAAACACAGTTTTCGATACCGTCAAACGTGAGAGAAGCAAACTCGCTCTCCGTCACGAATATCGTCTTGTTCTCCATATCTATTCCTTGTTTGTCAAGACACAGAAAATTCTCCATTTGCTTCATCCGGTGTTTTAAATATTCGTTAATCGCTTTTATTTCCTCGGTTCTCACCGCCTGCGCATTAACAAGAGCATTCTCCAAATCTCTCGTAGCGTTTATTTCACGGAATTCTCCGTCAACAATGTACTTCCCCAGTAGCTCCTCGCCGTAGAATTCAACCCTGCTCTCGTAAAGCTCCTTAGCCCACTTCTCGCCGTGGGGAGTACCCGTCTGATATAACGCTTCACCGTATTTCAGCGCGTCCCCCTCTTTGAGCAGCTGGCTCAGCTTTTCGGTAAGAAGCGAGGTGGCTTGCGATTGCTCGGAGTATTCCTCCAAGGTTTTCCCGTTATAAACAAACGTATCGTCATATCTGCCGATGTCCACGCGGATTGCCAGCTTGCTGTTTTCGGGGAGCATGTGCAGAGCCTCGGGAATTGACGCCTGAACGTGTTTCCCGTTCCACACAGTAAATTCGTCATCATAGCTATCGCCGTCCGCCCACACTATATTATAATCCCGCTTTACGGTATTGTCCGCTTCGCTGTCGTGATTAGCCTCGCTGCTTGAATTTGTAAACGCATTATCGGACGATACCGAAAGGGCGGGGCTGTCCGACTGCAGCTCTGTCGGGATACTCGTAGTGTTCGTTTTCCCGCTCTGCCATACTATAATTCCCAGAAATCCCGCGGCGGCAAGAGCGCACACCGCAGAGGATATTGCGATTTCCCGCTTGGACTTCCGTTCGGCGAGATATTGCTCTCTGCGCTCAAAAAGGCTCTTCACCATTTCCTCACAGGTCTTCATACACAAAGCCCTCCTTTTCAAGAATTGATTTCAAAGACTGCTTGGCTCGATAGAGGAGATTTGCTGTCTGACGGTCGCTCTTTCCGAGAACGGCGGCGGCTTCCTTGTTGGAGAACTCCTCGAAGTAAACCAGCCACAGCACGTTCCGATAATCGGGCTTTAGCTTGGAAAGCGCTCTGTGAACAAGGATTTTGCTCTCCTCTCTTATGTAGGACTGTTCGAGGGAGTGCTCCGCTGCGAGATATTCCTCCATATCCTCAACGGGGGTGTTGAGAAGCCGTGAATTGCGCCTGATGTAGTCCACCGCCACGTTCCGCCCGATTGCATACAGCCACGACTTGAACGCGCTTCTGCCCGAGAATTTCGGCTTTTTAATAATAAGCCGAAAGAAGGTGTCCTCCGTCAGTTCCTCGGCTATGAGAAGGTTGTTGACATACCCGTTGAGATACAGGATAAGCCCGTCCTTGTAATCTCCGACGATTTCGGCAATCGCATTGTCATCACCGTCAAGAAAACGGCGGTAGCTACTTGCACCGTTATCCATTTGGTATCTCCTTTCCGAAAGGACGTTTTGTTCCCTCACACATTAGTCGTGCGGCGCGGCGGATTATCTCACAAAAAACGCGGAAGATTTCTCCCCTCGCAATTTGCTTTTCAAAAATCAAACGAAAAGGCTGGCGAGAAAGGTACAGATGCGAGAAAACGACCTATCGGCTAGGCTTTGTGCCTGCCGATAGGTCGTTGACGAAGCAGATGTGCCTTAATCGCCAGCCTGACAAATTACTTTACAACTCTTACGCCCACAACATTAGCCACAGCCTTGAGCTTCTCCTCAATGCCCGAAGCGTCGCCCGAAACGTCAAGGCAGGTGTACGCATAGTCCTTCTTGGACTTGCTCTGCATATTCTCGATATTCATTCCCGAAGCGGAAATGGGAGCGGTGATGTTGTTGATTACGCCCTCGACATTCTTGTGGATAACGCAAATCTTTGCGCTTCCCGTGATTGCCATTTCCATATTGGGGAGGTTTACGGAGTTTGTGATGTTGCCGTTCTCGATGTAGTCAGCGATTTCCTTGCAAGCCATAACAGCGCAGTTGTCCTCGCTCTCGGGAGTGGAAGCGCCGAGGTGCGGCATTGCGATTACGTTCTCAGCACCGATAAGAGCGTCGGTTGCGAAGTCGGTTACGTAGCAAGCCATACCGCCGTTGTTGAGTGCGTCCAGAACGTCAGCGTCGTTAACCAGGTCGCCGCGCGCGAAGTTGAGCAGACGAACGGTCTTCTTCATCTTAGCAATGGTTTCCTTGTTAATCATACCCTTGGTATCAGCGGTTGCGGGAACGTGCAGAGTGATGTAGTCGCATTTCTCGAAAATCTCGTCGTTGGACTTAACGTAGTGAACAGCGCCCGAGAGCTTCAGCGCGTTGTTTACGGAGAGGAACGGGTCAGCACCATACACTTCCATACCGAGAGCCGCCGCAGCGTTTGCAACGAGAATACCGATAGCACCCAGACCGATAACGCCCAGCTTCTTGCCCATAATCTCGGGACCTACAAACTGGCTCTTGCCTTTCTCAACGAGCTTGGAAACCTCGTCGCCCTTGCCCTTGAGAGTCTTAATCCACTCGGTAGAGGGAACAATCTTTCTTGAAGAGAGCAGCAGACCGCAAATTACGAGTTCCTTAACTGCGTTTGCGTTAGCGCCGGGAGTGTTGAATACAACGATACCCTGCTCGCTGCACTTGTCAATCGGGATATTGTTTACGCCCGCGCCCGCTCTTGCGATTGCGAGGAGGTTAGAGCCAAGCTCCATTTCGTGCATAGAAGCGGAACGAACGAGGATTGCGTCGGGGTTAGCAATGTCCTCGCCTACGGTGTACTTGCTCTTGTCAAGAAGGTCTGTTCCGCAAGCGGCAATCTTATTCAGCATCTGAATATTATACATAATCAAAGTTCCTTTCATTAATTTAGTGCATTAACACCAAATGTATTTTTTTCTCCCCCATTTTGGCTGGGGGAGAAAGGGTTTTACTTGTCGATAGGGGTAACCACGGGCTTTCCGTCCTTGTCGAGAAGCACGGTAAGACCGCCGGCGTTTCCCTGATGATGGAAAATGTAGTTCACGCCGGTTTCTGTGTCAACAATGATTTTAGTCACGTTGACCATGCCCTGCTCATACACGATTTCAAACCGGTTATCAGCCATTCTCAGCCTCAAACTTCTTCATAAACTCAACCAGCTTTTCAACGCCCTCGATAGGCATAGCGTTGTAGATGGAAGCTCTCATACCGCCAACGGTTCTGTGACCCTTGAGGTTCTCAAAGCCCGCAGCCTTGGACTCCTTGACGAACTTAGCGTCAAGCTCCTCGTTTCCTGTAACGAAAGGAACGTTCATCAGCGAGCGATCCTCGGGACGAACAGTGCCCTTGAACAGCTTGCTCTGGTCGAGGAAGTCGTACAGAATCTTAGCCTTCTTCTCGTTGTGAGCCTTCATAGCCTCAAGACCGCCCATCTTCTTAATCCACTTGAACACCTTGCCGCAGATGTAAATTGCGTAGCAGTTCGGGGTGTTGTAGAGGGAGTCGTTATCAGCCTGAGTCTTCCACTTGAGCATTGTGGGAGTTCCGGGGAGAACGTCGTCTCTGATAAGATCCTCACGGATAATAGCGATAACCAGACCTGCAGGACCTACGTTCTTCTGAACGCCGCCGTAGATAACGCCGTACTTGGTAACGTCAACCGGCTCGGACAGGAAACAGGAGGAAACGTCAGCCACCAGAATGTGACCCTTGGTGTTGGGGAGGGTCTTGTACTTGGTGCCGTAAATGGTGTTGTTCTCGCAGATGTAAACAT
>JBJESC010000374.1:0-1917 GCA_051882615.1 Oscillospiraceae bacterium | reverse complement strand
CTTTATTCTTGCGTTTCTGGTCTGCTGTATGATAACCACGCCCATCTCGGAAGCGGTCGGCTCGCTCTGGTCGCTGCTTCCCCCGATTGCGGCGATTGGTCTTGCTCTTATCACGAAGGAGGTTTACTCCTCGCTCTTTATCGGCTGCCTTACAGGCGCTGTGATTTACGCAGCCTCTGCGTCAACGGGCATTGAGGGCGTTTTCAAGGCTGTCGTCAGCGAGGGACTTATCAAAAACCTCTCAGACTCCTACAATGTCGGAATACTTGTGTTCCTTGTGGTTCTGGGCGTTATAGTTGTACTTATGAATAAGGCGGGCGGAAGCAGAGCCTACGGAGAGTGGGCTTCCAAGCACATCAAAACGCGAGTGGGCGCTTGCATTTCAACGTTTTTGCTGGGCGTTCTCATTTTCGTGGACGACTATTTCAATTGCCTTACGGTGGGCTCGGTAATGCGCCCCGTATCGGACAAGCATCAGGTTTCGCGCTCAAAGCTCGCGTATATCATCGACTCAACCGCCGCTCCGATTTGCATAATAGCTCCCGTTTCTTCATGGGCGGCTGCGGTGAGCGGCACGGTAGAGGGCGTAAACGGAATTCAACTCTTTATCAATACCATTCCGTATAACCTCTATGCAATACTTACGATTATTATGGTGGTATTCATCGCCCTTTCGGGTGTGGATTACGGACCTATGCGGCTCCACGAACAGAACGCCGCAAAGGGCGACCTCTTCACAACGCACAACACCGTTTACGATAGCAGCGACAACACCTCAAAGACCAACGGCAAGGTAATCGACCTGATTATTCCCGTGGCTATACTCATTGTCTGCTGTGTAACGGGCATGATTTACAGCGGCGGATTTTTCAGCGGTGAAACCTTCATAGACGCGTTTGCGAACTGTGACGCTTCCTATGCGCTTTCTCTCGGTTCTTTAATCGCCCTTATCATTGCGATTGTTTACTTTATAGCAAGGCGAGTTCTCTCGTTCAGAGAGTGTATGGAAGCAATTCCCGCGGGCTTTAAGCAGATGGTTCCCGCAATTCTTATTCTCACCTTCGCTTGGACGCTCAAGACGATGACGGGCTCGCTGGAGGCGGGAACCTTCGTTTCGGGAATAGTAAAAAGCGCTTCCGCTCTGCAAATTCTTCTGCCCGCTATTCTCTTTGTTGTGGCTCTCGGACTTGCTTTTGCAACGGGAACGTCGTGGGGTACGTTCGGTATTCTTATCCCGATTGTAACGGGAATATTCCAATCCGAGCTTGTGGGAGTTGCCGACGCTAATTCCGTGCCGAAGATGGTTGTAATCTGCATTTCCGCTTGCCTTGCGGGTGCGGTATGCGGTGACCACTGCTCACCGATTTCGGATACCACGATAATGGCTTCCACGGGAGCGCAGTGCGACCATGTGAACCACGTTTCAACCCAGCTTCCCTACGCGCTTACGGTAGCGTCCGTATGTATTGTTGGCTATATCCTTTCGGGCTTCATTCAGAATGTATTCGTAGTGCTCGGAGTATCCGTTGTGCTTATGCTCGGCGTTCTGTTCCTTATCAGAGCGATTGACAAGAAAAAATCGGCGAAGAAATGATAAGCTGATAAACGCACAAGTGCCTCGTCAGGCATTAGCCGAAAAACACATTGCGTTATCTCAGAAAGATGTTTAATGAATTGTAAAAATCCCTTGACAAAAAATGAAATATAAAGTATAATGAAGCCGTACAACTTTGATATGGTGAGTATTTATGCGGGGCTTGCAAGGAGAAACCGATTGTCCTTCCTGCAAACCCCGCCGGGCAGTTCTGTAAGTGGCGGTTGGCAAATTGATTATGAACCTGATTACGTTTTTGCTTTATATCAATCAAGAATTGTTAAAGAAAAAAGGATATTATCATAAACTTTATTATAGTCAGT
>JBJESC010000373.1:0-7369 GCA_051882615.1 Oscillospiraceae bacterium | reverse complement strand
GTTGATACCCATACCGCCCATCATTTCCTTGATTTCGTGATCCCAAGCTGTTACCAGATTTACAAGCCTCTGATAACCAACCTCGGGATTAAGGCGCTTAACCAAATCAGCGCGCTGGGTTGCAATACCCCAATTACACTTACCGGTGTTGCAGCTTCTGCAAAGGTGACAGCCGAGTGCCAGCAGAGCCGAGGTTGCTATGTAAACCGCGTCCGCACCGAGGGCTACCGCCTTTACAACATCAGCCGCCGAACGAACCGAACCGCCGACTACAACAGATACGTCATTGCGTATTCCCTCATCGCGAAGCCGTTGGTCAACAGCCGCAAGAGCAAGCTCTATCGGAATTCCGACGTTATCGCGAATTCTTGTGGGAGCAGCTCCCGTGCCGCCCCTGAAACCGTCTATTGCAATAATATCCGCACCCGAACGTGCAATACCCGAAGCAATAGCCGCAACATTGTGAACCGCCGCAATCTTTACGATAACGGGCTTCTCCCAATTAGTCGCTTCCTTGAGAGAGAACACCAGCTGACGCAAATCCTCAATGGAGTAAATGTCGTGGTGAGGAGCGGGCGAGATAGCGTCCGTTCCCTTGGGAATCATACGGGTTTTGGAAATTTCGTCGTTTATCTTCATTCCGGGGAGGTGACCGCCGATACCGGGCTTTGCACCCTGTCCCATCTTAATCTCGATAGCCGCACCCGCATCAAGATAGCCCTTGAACACACCGAAACGTCCCGAAGCCACCTGACAGATTGTGTTCTTTCCGTACTTGTAGAAATCCTCGTGGAGACCGCCCTCGCCTGTATTATAGTACGTTCCGAGAGCCTCCGCGGCTCTTGCAAGGGACTCGTGAGCATTCTTGGAGATAGAACCGAAGCTCATCGCGGAGAACATAATCGGCACGTCAAGCTCAAGATACGGAGTTTTTTCATAATGAGCCTTGCCGTTCTCATCGTAAGTAATCTTCTGAGACTTCTTTCCGAGGAAGGTTTTGGTCTCCATCGGCTCACGAAGCGGGTCGATAGGAGGGTTTGTTACCTGCGAAGCGTTCAGCAGGATTTTATCCCAGTAAACGGGGTATTCCTTGGGAGTACCCATTGCCGAGAGCAGAACCGCGCCTGTATTCGCCTGCTTGTACACCTCTTCCATAGTCTGCATTGACCAGTTGGTGTTCTCGCGGAACTTGTTCTCGTTGGGACGAATTTTCAATGCGCGTGTGGGGCACAAAGTAACGCATCTCTGGCAGTCTACGCACATCATCTCGTCAGCAACCATTTTGTCAAGCTCGGGATCATACTTATGTACCTCGTTAGCGCACTGGCGTTCACAAACGCGGCACTTAATGCAGCGGTCGGGATTTCTTACAACCTCAAAAAGAGGGTTCATATAATTTATAGCCATTTTACTTGCCCTCCTTAGCGAGTTTTTCCTGAGCTTCCTTATCAAGCGTTACGATAATCGGCTCGCCGCCGCGCGGACTCCATATTCTGTCCACATCGGGGCACATTGTTCTTATGGAGCATTCCTCGGAGGACACATACACGGTATCGCCCTTTTCCGCAGCTACCATTGAACGGAGCTTTATTCTGTCGTTAAGCGCCATAATTCCGTTATTAAAGCCAAGGATTATCGAGAACGGGCCCGTAATCAGAAGGCTTGAATATACGTTTCTGAAATGACGGAGCTTTTCGGTCTCCTCAGGGGAGAACTTGCCGCTTTCAATCTCGCTCCAGAAAGGAGAGGCAATAACCTTTGCAACATCCTCCAGCGGCATGTTGAGCCGTCTGTGTAGATAGTCTATAATATAGGTAATAACCTCTGTATCCGTCAGCAGGTTGCACTTATAGCCGAACATTTCGATAAATCTGCGGTTCGCGTCATAAGAGGAAATCTCGCCGTTATGTACGATTGTGTAATCCAACAGAGAGAACGGGTGTGCGCCGCCCCACCAGCCGGGAGTATTTGTAGGATAACGTCCGTGAACGGTCCAAGCCCAGCCCTCGTACTCCTCAAGGCGGTAAAAATCTCCGACGTCCTCGGGATAGCCGACAGCCTTGAATACGCCCATATTTTTTCCGCTTGAGAACACATACGCACCGTCAATCTTATCGTTAATCTTAATGACGCAGCGCGCAACGTAGGTACGCTCGTCCAGCTGGCTGTCCTGAAGCCTTGTGGGAAGCGGATTTACGAAATAGCGCCAGATAAGGGGCTCGTCGGTGATATTCGGGTTTTTGCGAACGGGAATTCGAGACAGGTTCACCACGTCGAAATGACGATCAAGGAACGCCTCGGTCTTGACTCTTGCCTCGGGGCTGTCGTAAAATACGTGGAACGCATACTGATCCTTGTACTCCGGATAAATTCCGTAGCCTGCATAGCCGCCGCCCAAGCCGTTGGAACGGTCGTGCATACAGCCGATAGAATTCACGATTACGCTGCCGTTGGTTCTTCTTCCGCTTCTGTTTATAAATCCGGAAATCGCACAGCCGGCAGGAATTCTTACTTCTCCCTCTTTTTGTAGCATAAGTTTTCTCCTTAACTAATCAGTTTAGAGAGGCGTTCGTCTCTCAAATTACGATTGCATTATAACACTTTATGTCGAAAATGTCAAGGGGTTTTTGCAAGTTATTTTAAATTTTCTTTCATTTTATTTACTTTTAATTCCATTTTTACTATAAAAGGGTAACAAGAAATCGCCAGTAATGTGCTTAGTAGCGCGGAATTTTGGGCAATTTACAAATTTTGACGAAACTGAAATGAAGAACTTGCAAAATTTCAGCAGCTACGACAAAATACATTTTATGAAGATACCCCCTTGAAAAATTCTAAAAAATGGGTTATAATATATCGTGGATATTTTTATTTACAAAAGAAAGGCTGGATAATTATGGCAGTAGATATCAATACAATAAAGCATTTGTGCAACCTGTCAAAGCTTGATTACAGCGAGGACGAGGTGTCAAAAGTAATGGGTGAAATGAGCGACATTATTGACCTGATGGACGAAATCAAGGAATTTGACCTTACTTATGATGATACAAAGGACGGTAACGAAATACGTTTCTGCGACACCCGACAGGACGTTGCCGAGGAGTCCTTCCCCACAGAAAAACTGCTTTCAAACGCAGAAAATCAGGACGGCTGCTATGTTGTCCCCAAGGTTGTAGAATGAGGAGAGAAGACAAATGGATTTGACAAAAGCAAAAATCCGCGATTTAAGGCAGCTGCTGGACGCCAAGCAGATTGGCGCGGCAGAGCTTTGCGGTGAATACTTTAAGAATATCGAAAAAACCGACAGCGCTCTGCTTTCGTACATTACCGTTACAAAAGACGAGGCAATGAAAGCAGCCGAAGCCGCTCAGAAACGCATTGACGCGGGAGAGTCCGCTCCGCTGCTCGGAATTCCGCTTGCAATCAAGGACAATATCTGCATTGACGGTGTTCGCACCACCTGTGCAAGTAAGATGCTGGAAAATTTCATTCCGCCGTACAATGCGACGGTTATCGAAAAGCTGAACGCACAGGGCTATGTTCCGCTCGGCAAGGTGTCTATGGACGAATTCGCAATGGGTGGCTCTACTCAGACCTCCGCTTTTGCGAAAACCAAGAACCCGTATGACACCGAGCGCGTCCCCGGCGGCTCTTCGGGAGGCTCGGCGGCGGCTGTTGCGGCTTCGCTTGCTCCCGCGGCGCTTGGCTCGGATACGGGCGGCTCTATTCGTCAGCCCGCTTCGTTCTGCGGAGTAACGGGTATCAAGCCCACCTACGGACGCGTTTCCCGCTACGGACTTGTCGCATTCGCAAGCTCGCTCGACCAGATTGGTCCTATCGCAAACGACGCACGCGACTGTGCTATTCTCCTTAATGCAATCAGCGGACACGACAGACACGATGCGACTTCTGCAAGACTTGACGTTCCCGACTTCACCGAAAAGCTCGGTCAGTCCGTCAAGGGAATGAAGATTGCTCTGCCCAAGGAATTCTACGGCGAAGCAATTGACGATACCGTAAAGACTGCCGTTATGAACGCGGCTCACGAGCTTGAAAAGCAAGGCGCAATCCTTGTTGACTGCTCTATGCCCGGTCTTAAATACGCAATCCCCGCATACTACCTTATCGCTTGCGCGGAGGCGGCTTCCAACCTCTCACGTTTTGACGGAATTAAATATGGCTTCCGCGGCGAGGGCAGAACCTACGAGGAGCTTATCCGCGACAGCCGCAGCAAGGGCTTCGGCGAGGAGGTTAAGCGCCGCATTCTCCTCGGAAACTACGCGCTCTCCAGCGGATACTATGACGCATACTACAAGAAAGCGCTCGCGCTCAAGCAGGAAATCATCAAGGAGTACAGCGAAATCTTTGACTCCTGCGATGTTATCCTCACTCCCACAGCGCCTACTCCCGCATACAAAATCGGCGAGCAGGACAACGACCCCGTTAAGATGTACACCGCCGATATATGCACAGTAACCGTTAATATCGCGGGACTTCCCGGCATTTCCACTACCTGCGGCTACACCGCAGACAAGGGACTGCCTATCGGAATGTCGATTATCGGGAAGCGCTTTGACGAGCAGACAATTCTTCAGTGTGCAGACGCATTCGAGCAGGGCTTCTCGCCTATTGCTCCCAAGCTTTAAGGAGGTGTGACAGATGAGATACTATCCTACAATGGGTCTTGAAATCCACGCCGAGCTCCTTACAAATTCCAAGGTATTCTGCACCTGCTCCGCTGAATTCGGCGGAACGCCCAACTCGCGCTGCTGCCCCGTGTGCAGCGGTCTGCCGGGTACTCTACCCGTACTCAACCAAAAGGCTGTCGAGTACATCATCAAGGCGGGCTATGTGATGAACTGCGACATTTCGCGCTTCACCAAATGGGACAGAAAGAACTACTTCTACCCCGACCTGCCCAAGGCTTACCAGATTTCTCAAATGCCACGTCCCGTCTGCCTCTCGGGTAACGTAAACATCAAGGTAAACGGCGAGGACAAAACCATCAGAATTAACCGTATCCACCTTGAGGAGGACGCGGGCAAGCTCGTCCACAACGACGCGCAGCGTATTTCGCTCGCGGATTACAACCGCTGCGGAATTCCGCTTATCGAGATAGTAACCGAGCCCGATTTCCACAGCGCGGACGAGGTAATAGCGTTCCTTGAAAAGATTAAGCTGCTGCTTCAGTATGCGGGAATTTGCGACTGCAAGATGGAACAGGGTTCTATCCGCTGCGACGTCAACATCTCTATTGCACCTCAGGGAGCAACCGAGCTTGGCACTCGTACCGAGCTTAAAAACCTCAACTCCTTGAAGGCGATTTCCCGCGCAATTGAGGTAGAAATCGAACGTCAGGAGGAGCTTCTCGACAACGGCGAAAAGGTTATCCAGGAAACCCGCCGCTTCAACGAGGCGCTCGGCGAAACCGTGGCAATGCGCTCCAAGGAGGACGCTCACGACTACCGCTACTTCCCCGACCCCGATATTCCCCCGATTATCTTCACCGAGGAGGAGCTGGAGGAAATCAGGAACTCCATTCCCGAGCTTCCCGAGCAGCGTGTAAAGCGCTTTGTTGAGGAATACGGAATAAAGCCCGCTGACGCGTATTTGATAGTCGGCGACAAGCGTATCTGCGATTTCTTCGACAACGCGACTACCGCATACGACAATCCCAAGGCAATCGCAAACTATATCAACGTTGAGCTCAACCGCAGAATCAATCTCGGCGAGGTTGATATGGACAACCTGAAATTCACGGGAGCACAGTTCGCTCACCTCGTGGAGTATATGCAGAACGACAAAATCTCGCAGGCAAACGCAAAGACCGTTCTCCGTGAGATGATTGAAAACGGCGGCGAACCCAAGGACATTGCAGACGCGCAGGATTTGTGGATTAAGGAGGACAACGACCTCCTCGCCAAGACGATTGACGAAATCATCGCCAACAATCCCAAGCCCGTTGAGCAGTACAAGAGCGGCGACCAGAAGGTATTCGGCTTCTTTATGGGACAGGCGAACAAGGCACTCAAGGGCGCGGCTTCTCCCAAGGCAATTCAGGACTACCTCAGGAAGAAACTGAGCGAATAATAACCGTCAAGGCATAATTCTCAGTTGGTTAAGAAAGATTATAGAAGCCACTCTTGATTCAAGCTGTCAAGAGTGGCTTTGTCCTTCTCTCGTCGTTGACTTCTATCGGAAATATTATGACAGGATTACTAAGATGATTATTATAATTACAGGCGCATCACACACAGGCAAGACCGCTCTTGCTCAAAATCTGCTTGAAAGGTATAAATACCCCTATCTATCAATAGACCATCTGAAAATGGGCTTAATTCGCAGCGGAAATACAGAGCTTACACCTTTAAGCGACGATGATGAATTAACGGAATACTTATGGCCGATTGTCCGCGAAATAATAAAAACCGCAATTGAGAACCATCAAAATCTTATTATCGAAGGGTGCTATATTCCTTTCGATTGGGCAAAGGATTTTACGAAAGAGTATTTGGATAACATAAAATACTATTGTCTGGTAATGAGTGAAAACTATATCAGAAATCATTTTAGAGACATAAAGAGATACGCAAGCGTAATCGAAAAACGTTCAGATGATGAGTACTGCACTTTGGAAAGTGTTTTAAAAGATAACGCACGAATTTTGGAGCTTGCCCAAATGCACAACGCAAATTATTATCTCATTGATGATGAATATAAAATAGACATTGATTTATAACTCCAAATCCGAATTATTGATAAAAAATGCCTGAGAAGAATTTCACTCTCCTCAGGCTTTTCTTATGGCTTTTTCGGTGCGACAGTCTTTTTATATTCCTCCAGAAATCTGCGGATTTTTCCCGTGCAGACCTCGCTTTCGGGCTTTACCCCTAACCGCTCGGTGATTTGCGCAAGGAGCTTTCGCGCGGTCTGCTCGTTGGTGAACTCAATTTCCAGCTCGTAGTCTGTCTTGCCGAAATACTCGCTCTTGTCGAGGTCGATTTCCGCACCGTCATATTCCTTAATCGAACGCGTGGTGGTGAGCTTGCCAAGGCGCTTGACGCTCGGAAGTCCCTCACGTCCGCAAAGCGCGGTGAGTTCCTCCCCCGTCAGCGTTTCGGGGAGATTTCCGAGTTTTTTCTCCAGCTCCACACGCGAGTACAGCTTATCGGCGGGAAGCTTCATCTGGAGGAAGAACTCCCCCGCAAGCTCCCGCACACGGCAGGTAATATGCTCGTCCGAAAGGGTGAGATCGTCCGTGTCATAGTAGTTGTTTGTCTGGGAAATCTCTCTGTCCCACTCAAAATCCGAATGGATAGTGTTGTATTGTTCCTCTGTCAGTGCAAGTTTGAACTCATTTTCAATCATA
>JBJESC010000372.1:0-1928 GCA_051882615.1 Oscillospiraceae bacterium | reverse complement strand
ACCAGAAGGATTCCGCGGGCTTCATCAACCTCTTCGGTCTGCCCATCAAGGTTAAGGCTCTTCTCGATCAGGAGAGAAACAAGTAATTCGTCACAACAAAAGCGGGAAATCCGTTTCCCGCTTTTCTATTTTTAATCACAGTTATCATTTTATTATCGTTTTACTATTAATCTTGAAAGGATTCCAATATGAAACTCGCCACGGTGTTAGGTGCATTAGAAGTGACTATTAATGCAGCAGCTTTTTCTTTTGGTGTCATCGGAGCGATTTATTTGATAAAAAGGTGTGTTAGATTCATCAAATGCGAAAAGGAATATATAGCATTTGTGAAAAACAGACATCACGAATTTGTTTCCGGAAACGTGATTTCAAGGAACGAAATAAAGCGCTCAATTTTTGTTAAGCACTTATACGAACACACTATTTCATTTTATGTTGGAGAAAAGGAATACCAATTCACAGAGCTTTCTGTTGATGAGGTTTATCTGCCAAATAGCGCTGTGAAAGTCATATATGATACAGATTTCCCCGAAAGCGCAAGAATCAAGGACGGTACCAACAATCAGGATTACAAAATTTGTATGATAAAAACAATTTTCGATATTCTTCTTATTGTTTTAATACTCTGGTTTTGCCCTGTTATGCTAAACGGCATCTTTGTCTGGATTGATTGGGCAATCAGATTTGTGTATGAATTATCCGGTGGGTATCCTTATAACTTATAATTATTGGAGGAAAGTAGTATGGCAATGATGTGGGCAGGAAGATTTTCCAAAGAGGTGAGCGCAGAGGTTAATGCGTTTAACAGCTCTATTGCTTTTGACGCCAGAATGTACAAGCAGGACATAGCGGGTAGTATGGCTCATGCAACAATGCTCGGCGAGCAAGGCATCATTAGTTCAGAGGACAGCAAGAAAATAATCAACACTCTGTCTGATATACTTATGGACATTGAAAACGGGAAGCTGGAATTCGACCCGAACGCAGAAGATATTCACATGTTCATTGAGGCGGAGCTTACTAAGCGTATCGGTGACGCCGGAAAGCGTCTTCACACCTCGCGTTCAAGAAACGACCAGGTAGCTCTTGATATTCGTTTGTATCTTAGAGATGAAATTCAAAATATAAGGGAACTAATTAAGGAGCTTGTGGAAACTATCTGCAAATTGGCATCGGAACACGCAGACACAATTATGCCCGGATACACTCACTTGCAGCGCGCTCAACCGATTACATTCGGACATCATCTGATGGCGTATGCACAAATGCTGCTCCGTGATATTGAGCGTCTTAATGACACAGAATGCCGTTTGAACGCCAACCCGCTTGGAAGCTGCGCACTCGCAGGAACGACCTACAATATTGACCGCTTTCTGACTTCTTCCCTGCTTGGTTTCGCCGAACCTATGCCGAATTCGCTTGATGGTGTTTCGGACAGAGATTTCTGTATGGAACTCGCTTCCGCTTTGTCAATCTGTATGGTTCATCTATCAAGATTTTCAGAGGAAATCATTATGTGGTGCTCGTGGGAATTTAAGTTCATTGAACTTGACGATGCATACTCCACAGGCTCCAGCATTATGCCGCAGAAGAAAAATCCCGACGTTACCGAGCTTATCAGAGGTAAGACTGCGCGGGTTATCGGCGACACAATGACGCTGCTCACAATGATGAAAGGACTTCCGCTTGCATACAACAAGGATATGCAGGAGGACAAGGAAGCGATTTTCGATGCCGTTGATAATATCAAGCTCTGCTTGTCCACATTTATCCCTATGCTTTCCACAATGACCGTACTCAAGGATAATATGAGAAAAGCGGCGGCAAAGGGATTTATAAACGCTACCGACTGTGCGGATTATCTTGTTAAAAAAGGTATGCCGTTCAGAACGGCGTATAAAATCACAGGCGGACTTGTTGCACTTTGC
>JBJESC010000371.1:0-1935 GCA_051882615.1 Oscillospiraceae bacterium | reverse complement strand
CTTCATATTTCGAAATTCCTTTCATAGAAATAAAATAATACCTCTTTTATTCTAACTCTTTTTCCAAAAAAAATCAAGTATTTTTTGAAATTTTTATTGATTTTATTTGAATAATGTAGTAAAATAAGAGTAATAGCAATTGCGAACCGAAAATGCGAGGTATGAACTATGAAAACAGCCGCTATAATCAGCGAATTCAACCCGTTCCACAACGGGCATAAATATCTGACGGAGCAGACGCGCAAAGCGGGCGCTACACACATTGTCGCCGTGATGAGCGGAAACTTCGTTCAGCGAGGGGACGTTGCCATCTTCGATAAGTTCACCCGTGCGAGAACCGCGCTCGAAAACGGAGTTGATCTCGTCCTCGAACTCCCCGAGCGTGTGTCGCTCACCGCCGCCGAGGGCTTCGCCAAGGGCGCTGCGGAAATCATCACCGCGCTCGGCTGCGTGGATATGCTCGCGTTCGGCAGCGAATGTGGAGATATCGAGGCTTTGCGCGAGGCTTCGGGTGCTATCGACTACGTTCTCCACACGCAGGAATTCTCCGACCTTATCACGCGCGGAAAAAGCTACCCCGCCGCGCTCTCCGAAACGCTCCGTCAGTTCTACACCGAGGACGTTGCCGAAACCATCGCCTGCCCCAACAACACGCTTGCTATCGAATACCTCAACGCGCTCGACAACCTCGGCAGCAGCATTGAGCCGTTTACTGTGAAACGCTTTGGCGCGGCGCACGACAGCGACAGCAGCGACAGCTCCACGCCGTTCGCCAGCGGTTCGGCGCTGCGGAAGAAAATTCTCGCGGGGGAGGATTTCGCGAATGCCGCGCCCGAGGTTTCCGCTCCCGCTGCGAACATTTCCCGACTGGAACGCGCTATTCTCGCTTCGCTCCGCCGAATGAGTACGGACGACTTCGATTGCATCTACGACTGCGCAAATGGTTTGGGAGCGCGGCTTCACAAGGCGGTGCGCTCCGCTTGCTCGCTCTCGGAGCTGTATTTCCTCACCAAAACGAAACGCTACACTCTCGCCCGCATACGCAGAGCGGTACTGTGCGGATTTCTCGGGATTGACAAGCATTTCGCGCTGGAGAAGCCCGCCTTTATCCGCGTTCTCGGAATGAATGCGCGCGGACGCGAAATCCTCGCTGCCGCGAACTGCGCTCTCCCGATTGACACCTCGCTGAAAGCGCTGTCGCGCAAGTCCCGCGAAGCCTCTCGCCAAGCCAACTTCACCGCGCATTGTACCGATATTTACGCGCTGTGTTTTGAAAAACCGCTCCCCTGCGGCAGCGACTTCACCACCGCGCCTATCATTATCGAATAATCACAGAAAGGCATTGATATGAGCCGATATGACGAACTCCGCAGCAAACACCCGCTGTTCATCTACCACAGTTACGAACTGGGGGAAGACAGTCTGCGCTTTCACTTTCAGATTGACGACTTCCACTTCTACCCCGAATGGACGTTCGACAAGCGCCTGACAAGCGGCGACTTCTCCCGCCCCACCGCCGAATACGCAGCGTTCTCCCTTGGAATGGCAGAATTGGTTTCCTACTGGAAATGCGCGTGTTCTCCGAGGGTTGAAATCCGCTGCGGTTGGCTTTGCGAAGCGCAAATTCGCTGGTGGAAAAAACTGTATTTCAACGGCTTGGGAGAGTTCTTCTACCGCAACGAAATCCCCGCAAATTTCGATGACTTTATGACGATAACCGCCCCCGCGCAGCCCGATTTGCTCCACGAGAACACTCACCCTCTGAACGGTGCGCTCGTCCCCGTGGGCGGCGGCAAGGACAGCGTGGTAACTCTTGAAATCCTGAAATCGGCAGGTGTGGAGATTACTCCCTACATCATCAACGCACTCCCCGCCGCTGTGGACTGCGCCGAAGCGTCCGGAACTCCCGAAATGACCGTTGCTCCCCGCCGCACC
>JBJESC010000370.1:0-1936 GCA_051882615.1 Oscillospiraceae bacterium | reverse complement strand
GGAGCATAATGTAGAATTCGTGTCCTCGCAGGAATCGTTTGACACGTCTTCTCCCTACGGCGAGATGATAACGAAAATCCTTATGGTGTTTGCGGAATTTGAACGAACTTCGACCATAAATCGAGTTACTCAAGCCTATGCCCACAGAAGTGAAATGGGATTCTATATGGGCGGAAGGCAGCCTTACGGGTTTGAACTTATCCCTACGGTAATCAACAACATCAAGACTAAAATGCTAAGTCCTGTTCCCGGTGAAGCGGAACAGATTCGCTACATCTTTGAGGTGTATGCACAGGAGAATGTTTCGCTTCGCCGATTGCTGGATATTCTCGTAAACGAGGGGAGAGTGCCGCAAAACGGCAGCGATTGGACTACCGCAAAGCTCTCGGCAATTCTGAAAAATCCCATTTACGTCAAAGCAGATTCGGATATTTACGATTATTTCAGCAATCACGGCGTACTTATAGTGACTGACTGTTCAGCATTCACGGGAGAATACGGCGCACAGCTTTATGGACGAACCAAGCATAAGCGCGGCGATCCCGACTGGTCGGATTTGAAGCTGGTGCTGCTCTCCCACCATGGGTTGATAAACTCCGATATATGGCTTAAATGCCAGCGGAAATTGGAACAAAACAAACAAGTACACAAGAGCGTTTCCAATCAGACGAGCTGGCTAGCAGGCAAGATAATCTGCGAGAAATGCGGTCACACAATGACCACTATCAGAGGCAAGGTCAACAAAAACGGTGTAATGCGGCGGTATTTCAACTGCACCGGAAAAACCCACAAGCGGAAATGTAAAGGACCGCGCACCACGATATATGCCGAGAGCCTTGAAGAAATGGTTTATGAGTGTATCGCCGAAAAGCTATCCGAACTCAAAGAGCCGAGTTTCACATCACCCAAGGAGGAGCTGCCTGTGATAAATGACATCAAGCTGCGGATTAAGGCTATCGAAAAAGAAGAACAACAGCTCGTTGATTTGCTGTTGTCGGGGCAGCTTAACGACGCATTGCTGGAACTCACCAACCACAAGGCTTCTGCTTTAAAGAAGTCCAAGCTCGAACTGTACGAGCGCATTGAAACGCTGAAAATCAATGCCGCTGATACCGGCTCTATTGTGAATATTTCAAAATCATGGGAGAACGCCGATTACGACCACAAGAAATCCGTTGCTATGATAATGATTCAAAAAATACTGATTGACGAGGACGGAAACGTTAAAATTACTTGGAATATATAGGCTGCTGATTTGACAAATACCAAAACCGCCGTATCCAAATGCGGCGGTTTTGTTTGTCTTCCGATAATTTTACTGAATTTTTTTGAAAAACCTCTTGACAAGTTTACTCTAATGTGTTAGAATAAACATACAAGCTCTAACGCGTTAGATGAAAAGGAGAATTACTTTATGGAAACACTGAAGGTATTTGAAAGCGAGTATCGCTTTTGCTTGATTTTATGGGAACACGAACCCATTAAGAGCAGTAAGCTTGTCGAGCTTTGCAGGGAGCAGCTTGGCTGGAAGCCAACCACCACATACACCGTCATCAAGCGTTTGTCGGAGAGAGGGGTATTGAAGAACGAAAACACCATTGTAACCTCGCTTGTAAGCAAGGAACAGGTTCAGGCAGCGGAGCTTAACGAAATGGTGGAGAAAACCTTTGAAGGCTCTTTGCCTGCGTTTATAGCCGCATTTACAAAGCACCAAAAGATTTCCGAGGCGGAGCTTGATGAAGTTCAGCAAATGATAGACCGATTTCGGAAAGGAGAATAATAATGAGCGAGTTCTTCCTGACTGTCGTTAATATGAGCATATCGGCAAGCTGGATCGTGCTTGCGGTGCTGGTTTTGAGATTACTTTTCAAGAAAGCCCCCAAATGGATAACCGTATCGCTTTGGGGTATCGTTGCAGTGCGCCTTGTCTGCCCTT
>JBJESC010000369.1:0-1940 GCA_051882615.1 Oscillospiraceae bacterium | reverse complement strand
AGAGAAAAGTACAGATGCGAGGAAACGGCATATTGGCTAGGCTTTGTGCCTGCCACAACGGAACTTCTTCGCTTATCAGAGACGGTGCAATCCCCGTTTTCAGCTACACCGATATTTTGTATGCGTTCTATAAAGATGGCGGGTTAAGCAAGTATTTCAATTTCAATGAATAACATAGGCTTTAAAACAGAATAATCCCCCGTGAACTCACGGGGGATTGATTTATTCAAAGACTGTTGATTACACTATGTAAGGCAGCATAGTAATCTCGTCTCCGTCGCAGGAAAATCTGAAAGCATTTTCGGGAAGCTCTACGCTCGGGTTACGAAGCAGCTTTTCCGCATCATTCATAAAGCACGGGAACACCAGCTTATACTTGAACAACGGAATTAAATCGGGTGCAAGGTTTGAAACGTTCGACGCTACAAACATAAAATGAACACCAAGGCTCGGTCCCTTAACAAGCGCTTTTTTCAACGAAGCCATTGCATCATCGGCGGCAATGGCGGCAAGCATTGTGTCGCTGCCGAGAATAATCGGGAAAGTGCTGGAGTGTCTGCCCTCGGTAATATCAGCCGCAATTTCCTTAATTCTACCGATAGCGGTATCTCCCTCAAACACCTGAACTCCCTGAGTAGCGCCTATGCGTATCATCTCGCTGTATACAGGATTGCTTCTGAAGGCAAGCATTTCAACAGGGATTTTCTGCTCAATGAGCGATGACAATACAGAGAAAACAACGCCAAGTCCATTGCTCTTTTCACGCGCGGGAACTACCGCAAGAAGATTTTCGCCGAAGTCATTGAAAAGACGAACAGGAAGCTCATTTTCAAGTCTGCAGGGCTCGCCTGCAAAGAGAACAGTTTCCCCTGCGGCTCTGTCATTCAGGTATTGCGAACGCTTATCCTGACCGGCTTCAAAAGCAGGCATATCCATTCTGTTTATAATCAAAGGAGACTTCTCTACGTATGTATCGCTTTCTTCGGTATAATCATCAACAGCCGTATAGAACTTATTACATTCAACAGGCTCACAATTAAGCTGCACAAGCGACGCTCCAAGACCGGATGTTGCAACAAAAGCGCTTCCCTCGGGAATTCTTCTGAGTGCTGCAAGCTCGGAATTATTCAACTCAAATCCGCCGAACATTGCCTTGATATTCTCGTCGTATGAAGCAAGTGCCGCCACACTGCGGAACGTGCAATTCTTAAAGCAAGCGGGGGGTTCTCCGTTTTCGGTAAAGCTTTCGCCGATAAGAACAAAATGAATTCCGTAATATCCGCAATACTTCAGAATACCGTTGAGCTTTGCAATATAATTCCTGCCAAACTGCTTCAGTTTACCAAGCTTCTCAAGAACAAACGAGAATTCGTTAACGACAACTACTACATTCGGCAAATATTCGCTCTTGGGAACATCGCCGAAGGATTTCCAGCCGTTTTTACTAAAGAGACCACATCTGTAATCCAACTCTCTATCAAGTAAGTCGATTGCATCAAGTGCGGTTTCGCCACTACCGTCAGATACAAGATACTTTATGTGGGCAACTGGATTCTCTGCATACTTCATAAGTTCGCCGCAGCCGTAATCCAAAATCCAGAGGTCTGTCTTATCGGGGTGGGTTTCACTTATAATTGAGGTAATAATCGTGTCTGTCAAACGATTGCGGTCATCGCTGCACTTTCCGCAGATATATGATACATTTCCGCATATATCAAAGTACGCTTCCTTTTTAGCAGCATCGCTTCCGACAGCAATAAGAGATCCCTTTTCGTCAACGACTTCAGGTTCGGCAATATCAGCAGGCTCGGGAATTTCTTCACTCTCAGAAGAAGTCTCCTCGGAGATTTCCTCTGCAGGCGTTTCGGCTTCACTCTCGGCTGTCTGCACAGGAACAGCTTCCTCCGCTGTTTCGGAAGACACCTCATCAACAGGTTTTT
>JBJESC010000368.1:0-7461 GCA_051882615.1 Oscillospiraceae bacterium | reverse complement strand
CAGACGATACACAACGACATAATCGAACGGCTGCTTCTCGGCACTCTCCATCATTCTGCGAAATTGCGGTCGGTCGAGATTTTTCGCAGAAAAGCCCTCGTCCTCGTAAACGGTGATATCGCTGTCCGCAGCATCGGGAATGGAGCTGGAAATATAATCACGGCATAGCGAAATCTGATTTTCGATACTCTCGCCCTTGCCCGTAAATCTTGATTTTCGGGAATATATTGCTATTCTCATTTGGTACTCCTTTCTGTGGTCTATTTTTATTATACATTCCCAAAACCTATTCGTCAAGATTTTTTGGAAAACGTGTGAATTATTTTTAAAAATAATGGGAGTAAAAATTATAGAATCTGTAACACATTTGTCGTCTTTGCGTCAATTCCGTTGACGGAAAGATGTTCAGCGAGAGCCCAGCAGAGTTTTATCGGTTCAAGAACTACGTGAACTCAATAATCAAAAACTTTTCAAACACCTGTTGATTTTTTTGAAGAAATAAAGTATAATGTATTGAGAACTTATATGAGATATCAACCAAGTTTTCAATGGAGGTTGTTTATGAGTAAATACAAATTCAAATTATTGATTGCTTGTTTAGTTGTCATTGCACTTGGAGGAATTTTATTATACTGCCGCCCTTTTAAAAGCACGCTTCCAATCAGAAGCATCGATTTATTTACCCATGTAACAACCTTGTCAGATTTAACGCCAGCCGAACAAAAAGAAATTTTGAAAGTATTCAGAATAAAGATCCCTGAATCAGAAACAAACATTTCGGTCCGATACTTTAACAAAACAAAATATGATATGTTTTATATTGAACTGGATGGCATTAACGACAGAAGGGCATTTTACTCAGAAAATTCTGTTGATAAACCAAGCGAACTTCATATGCCTCGTTTTTGGGATAAGGTGAATCCGGATGGCAGCTATATCTATTACTTTTATTTCACTGTAAATATGTATGATAATTATCATAAGCAATCTGAATATGTGATTGCGATAAGTGAATTGTTTGACGAGTTATATGCACAGTGATAATTCCGTTGTATGCTTGTTCTTGTTGAACGGACTGATGAAAATATCACCGCATATGAAACGTCAAGGTTGGTCGCAAAGGGTTTGCCATTATCGGTACAATTATTATAGTTGAACAACACGATTCACTTTGGATTCAGAGCAGAAGCCTGGCGGTGAAAATACTGTTGTTCAGAACACGGTTAAGAGCTATATGGACTATCTGAACGATGCTTTTCTTTTCAACGAGTGCAAACGCTGGGACGTTAAAGGCAAAAGCTATTTCGATTATCCGAATAAATACTACTGTGAAGACGTTGGTTTGAGAAATGCCCGAATCGGTTTTCGTCAGCAGGAAATGACGCATATCATGGAGAATATCATTTATAACGAGCTGATTATTCGCGGTTTTGCTGTTGATGTGGGCGTTGTATATGGTAATGATAAGGATAAAAAAGGGCATGCTGTTCAGGTTGCTCGTGAGATAGATTTTGTTGTGAATTCAGGCGGAAAACGCACGTATATCCAGTCCGCATACGCTCTCCCCGATGATGAAAAGGCGGAAACAGAAAACAAGCCGTTCTTGTTGACGGGCGATTCGTTCCCGAAAATAATAGTCCGCCACGATATCCGCAAGCGTTGGTACGATGACAAGGGAATACTCAACATAGGCATTATTGATTTCTTGTTGGACGATAGTATTATATAGGTGTATGCTGTCGGGGGAGTGACTTTGGGATAGTTACGAAAACGATGAAATCCTATCCCAACTATTTTCTATCACTCTACCGATTATGGAAAAATTTCGCCCTCTGCTTTTTTAGAGCAGAGGGCGATTTGTGTCCATTTACATCTTGATGGAATCGTACAAAATCGAGATTATTTCATTTTCCAGAAGCTCGTCGAACTTACGCTCCACTGCACGTACGAGTATTCCCCAAGCCGCATCGTGATTTCCCGCATTTACGCTCACAGCGTATTCTTCGGTGAAGAGCTTCTCGCAGAATCCCACACTGTCCTCGGCGAACTCACGAAGTTCGTCAAAGCGAATAGCTTCAGCTGCCTTTTCCGCTTTTCTTTGAAGAACGGGATACTTCGCACGTTGACTCTCGAAAAGCTCAGAATTGCCGATAAAATCAAGCGAGAGCGGCTCGTCAAAGCAGCTGACGCACATCTCGCATACCGCCGCTTCAATCGTGAACGGAATCCCCTCTTGAATATCGCACTCGTACCCCATAGCACCCAGACTGTAGTACCAGTCCGCGAGATTTGAGCAGTACAAAAATCCCGCGTCACACAGAGTATAATCGGCGTTCGGAAAACAGCTTTTCATTCGCACATACAAGTCGCAGTATTCCGCAAATTGCTTGTAATTTTTGCCGTTGTCGTGCCCGATTGAATACTCCTTCCGCTCGAATAATTTCTTTAAATTCGGGATAAAATCCGACTTGAAAAATAACTTTTTCGTGTGCTTTACATACGCTTGAAAGAACACGAGCGGCTTTAGCTTTTCAAGGAATTTATGGGCGGAAATCAACTCGGATAAAGCGATAAGATTATTCCTCAAAATTTCAAGGTCGGCGTTATCATAAACAAAGCTGTTGTCGCACAGCATAGCGAAAACATGCTCACATTCCGCCTCGTCACCCGTGCAAGACGGTGTTTTCTTTATCCGCTCAATCTCGCTTAATACCGAAGCGAACTCGGGCAGCTTCGCAGCAATACCATTGAAGAATTCGGAGAATTCCAAAACCCTTTTGCGAACACCAAGCCACCGCCAAACATAGAAATTCTCGTCAAGTTCCTCGTCCTGCTTCTCGCAAAGCCGACCTCCCGACATCAGCCAAATCAGCATTTCAAGCCGCTCAGCGGTCATTTCGTCCTTGCAAAGTCCGACTATTTCAGCCCACACAAACGGTGCTTGAAATTTATCTTCGGTTAAGCCGCATCGTTTGGCAAGTTCCTTGTAATACTCGGCGTCTTCAATCATTTTGGAGAGAGCCTGCTCATAAGTCAGACCACAATCAAGCAGCAGCGTATCAAGGGAGGACTCCTCCGAGAGGGTATCCAGAACAAAATCGTCCAATGAAACATCGGAAAATTCCGATTCGGTAGCGTACTTTTCGGACAGCCTGTTCACATCGTGCCATATACTTTTCAAACCGCCAACTTCCTTTCCCAATAATTATACAACATTTTTGGGATTTTTGCAACGATTTCACTTCCGAATAAAAAGGATTTTTTCAGAATCCGTTTGACTTGAACGTAAAAGCGAAAAGTGCTAAAATCATCACAGGAAGGAGGCAGCACGATGAAATTATCCGATTTGCTGAAAAGCTATTCCGAAATCCCCACGAACAAGAGCGGAATTCTGATGACAGCGGGGAAGTGCGTTTACTTGTACAACAACGCTTGCTGCGAAGCTGTTTGTCGCCGTGCTCTGATACGTGCAGAGAATTTGGAAATTCTCGCAGAGCACACGGACGAGCTGTTTGTCTATCGAAGCGGAGCGGAACTGGTTGCCTACAAGGACTTGAAACGAATCTTGAAAATAAGCGAGATTATTATTCTTTATGAGGTTCGCTTTGAGGACGGTGGACTGCAAGGTGTTTTCGCTTATGAGAAAGAACAACGGCTGATGGATTCGCATTTCACCGACAGCAGAATTACCGAGCTAATCGACAGTCTTATTCTCGGAGAAAACCGTGCCGAGTTTACAACCGCGGAGGAATTCAAAAAGCTGGAGGACGCTATCCGTTCAGGCGAAGTGAACTCGCTAAACAAACTGTATCTCAACGGCAAAAATATCGGCAGAGTTCTCCAGGAAAAGTGATATTTGCCCTATTTGTTAGCAGACAGCTAACCAAAATTCGACAAAAATGTACTATAATATTGTATAGGTATGAATGTCACGGTGAAACCCATAGTTCTCGTGACAGAACTACTCTTGAATTGTATTGCAGACGAATTTAATTCGCATATGAGAATTATTTGCCCGATATGTCCCCGAATTTCAATGAGATTCGGGGATTTTAGACAAAACGCCCTAATATCTTTTGGATATATTATATATGGCAATAAGACATATTTAGTGGTATAATTTAAAGAGTGTATAATTCAACCAAAATAAACTGTGGAGGAACATCATGGTTAAGGCAAATTCAAAATTACAGCGCATCTGCGCCTTTTGCGTTCACTGGTACGCCCCGGCGAATTTGCATATCGCTCCGTGCAAGCCCTATGACGGTATCCATTGGGAGATTGATGAAAAGGCAGAATCTCCGTGCTTTAAGAAAATGATGGAAACTAAAGGCGATCATTCCTGCCTGCACTTTGAGCTGAAAAAACTGATATAATTTTTGAAATGGGAGTTGGTTTACGTGAGAAGTATTGAGGAAATGCAATCCAGCATTAATAATATTCGTGAGGAGATGCAGTCGCTGTGGCACGATTTGGACGATTTGCGAAACGAGAAAAACGGGGGAGCATTCCCATTCGATATTGACGAATTGGCGGTTATGGCTAAGCACAATCCTATTACTCCTCACCCACTTCGGATAAAGGATAAACACACTAAACGCTGCTACATAACCTTGTTATTAAGCGTCGCACAATTTGAGCCTAAAAAACTCAAAGAAAGCTTGTCGATGGCACACGCAATAGCGTACGGCTGCGGTTATATTAAAGAGGGTAATCTTCTTGATGAATACACCTCGTCACATATGCTGACCTTTACGCAAATTGATGAAATTGTCGCACTGTTTGCACACGACGATTTGCGGCTTATGCTTGTTGAAGAAATGCTTCTTATGGCTGGTCGATTTGAAAAGGGATTAAAGTCGGCGGTTGAATATATCTCGCAGATTTGTTTTCTTTTGAAGATATCAGCTGATGAACTCACTTTTTTAAGTCAGATGTCGGCGGTTATTCTTTCGGGAAATTTAGATTTGTACAAGTGCGGAATTGTAAACAAGTACAATCTGTTCGACTGCTATCTTAGAAAATTTGATTTCTTAAAACGTATGACTGTATATACCTTGCAACTGCCTTTGTATCATCAAAATGACCAAAACTTGCGCTTCTGTGGGGCAATATTAAGATTAGAAAATAAAAAATTGATAGTTGATGTAGATTATTCTGCTCGCTCTTATTTATCCTTTCCTACAACTTTGTGGAAATTATCTCGTGAATTAAATGCATTAAATGGTTCAACGAATCAATTCGTAAATATTGAGTATGATGTTAGCGACCAGTTCATTTTATTTGCAGAACACATAACTGCCGAGCAACGCCAATTGCCTGTAGGTGTGATTTTACATCCTCTTGAATGTAAGCAAAGTGTCGATATGGAGAAGGTCAAAAAAGCATACGAATTGCATCAAGGTGTACTTTGATTTTGGAGGAACAATAAATGAAGAAAAACATTCAACCCGGCTTGGAAAAGGCTTTGGAATTAGCGCGTAAGTACGAAATTGGTGGCTCCGTTGAGATGCTGGATTCCGCGTTGAAAGAGCTTCCGGATTTTCGGGTTACGGTACCGTTGGTTGGCGGGTTCAGTACGGGAAAGTCTTCGTTGATAAACGCCGCCCTTAATGAACACCTGCTTTCCACGGATATCACCCCCGAAACAGCCGTTCCTACCGAGATTTTTTTCGGGAATAACACTGTAGAACTTGTCCCGTTTGATGATGGGAAAACAACGATAACCTCGCTGTCTGATTTCGATCCCAATACGCTCAGAATTGAGAAGTACAAGCTCGTCAAAATTGGGTTGTCTTCACCGCTGTTTGAGAAAATCCCTTCGGTAAAGGTGGTTGATATGCCTGGCTTTGATTCGGGAATAGAGTTCCACAATCGTGCTATTGACGATTATCTTCCGCATAGTCTTGCGTATATTCTCGTCACATCTGCTAATGAGGGAACGCTTCGCGAGAGCGTAATTTCATTCTTAAATGAAATGAAGATTTACAATGTCCCCGTATATACGGTTGTTACCAAAAGTGGCAGCGTTGTTTCCGATGAACTTGAAAAAATCAAAGAGCATCTTTCCGATACAATACGCAGATTTCTCAAGATTGATGATGTGAAAATCGCCGTCACCGAATCCAAGGGAAAGAGAGCAAATGTCGAGGAGTTCAAAGAAATCCTTCTTGATATCCAGAATAAAAGCGATGATATCTTCAACGACTATTATACCAACCGTTTGTTAAGCTCATGCGATAAGATTGAAGACCAGATTACGCATTTGCTTAACTACTCGGATATGTCGCTTGATGAATTGCGTGTTGAAAAAGAGCGTCACGAGCGGGAGATGGAGGAGCTTAACCGCAAGGTGTCGAATGAAAGGGATAATTTTGTTAGACAAATTGACAGCGTAGTTGCTTCGCTGAATTCAAGGCTTTCGCAGAATCTCAACGCATCATCGCAAACGTTGGAGGCAATGCTGCTGCAAGGCAATGACATTTCGGACAAGTTGAATTCAATCGCCAGAACTACCGTAGCCACCGTTCTGCAAACCGAATTAGCGCCAAAGGTAAAGAAGTATGTTGAAAAGGTTTCCGAAATGATAAATGTGTCATCTTACGGAAAGGAAGTTCAACTTTCGGAATTCCAAAAAAATCAACTGACCCGTGCTGAAAAATTCATCAACGAGGGTGTGAAGCCGCTCGCTACCGCTGTTGGAGCGGTAATCGGTGCTTGCATAGGCGGTGCTTTTGGTGCGGCGATAGGAGCTGCAATAGGTGCTTTGGTGTCGTTCGTTTCCGGCAGTGCGGTTGACAGCGTGAAAGAAAAACAGCGAAAGGAAAAAGCTCACAACCAAGTAAAACAGATTATCGAAAGTTTTACTACAGATGTCACTAATGCGGTGAAAGAGCAGATTTATTCCAATATTGATGAGATTAACGCTGAACTTGCCAAGGATATCGAAGAAAAACGTACCCTTATCGCAAAGGCAATTGAGGAGTCGGAGCAAAAAATACTTGAGGGTACTCAACACAGACAAGCCGAGATTGAAGAACTTAATGCCGATCTCGCAGAATTGAGAGGTATTCGAGATGGAATCTGAAAGAATAGTACGGGACTTCGCCCTGCTGAAAAGAATCGTTTCGCCTGAAAATTCAGCCAATGTCAAGGTGGATTTGTCGGCGGCAGAAAAGCTTATTTCAAACGAGATGCCACAGGCTCTTGAGGATAATGCTCCCTCGAATTTTCCTCAGCTTTACTTTGATTTTAAGCAGGAGTTCGAGCGGTTCAAGGAATTTATCTTGTTCGACAAGCTTATCGGAAAGAACGTTGTAGCACTTGGCGGAGGATTTTCAACGGGAAAATCCAGCTTTGTAAACAGTATTCTCGAGAAGAAAATGCTTCCCGCAGACATAACCCCCGCAACATCTGTTCCAACGTATATTGTAAGCGATGAAAACATCTCTGTTTATGGGA
>JBJESC010000367.1:0-1948 GCA_051882615.1 Oscillospiraceae bacterium | reverse complement strand
GTGATGAACCTCTTCCACGAGGGACGAATAGGCTGCTTCGCGCCGATTTCCTATCTCTCGCGAAAAGACATAACAATGATAAGACCTATGGTATTCGCGCCCGAATACGCAGTAATGTCCTGTGCAAGACGAAACCACTTCGAGATAGTGAAATCGAAATGCCCCGTTGACAAAAAAACCGCCCGTCAGGACGCAAAAGAGTTTCTCGACAACCTTGAACACGAAAACAAGGGCGTAAAGCAACGCATTTTCGGAGCAATCCGCAAGTCGGGAATTGACCGCTGGGGATACAAGGACGCTGACTCCGACAACGAATAATCAACCACCTCACAGAAAGACGGAAATATGGGAAAGAAAATCAAATCCACTCAAAAAAAGACGCCTCCCGCCAAAGAAAGATATTTCCTTTTCGTAAAGGATCAGGGAGAGGGCGCAGCGAGAGTTGCGGTAATCGTTCTGAAATTCGCAGAAATTGCGCTCACAACTATATTCGCGCTCTGCCTCGGCATTTTCGCGCCTATCATAATCTGGACAGGCGAGGAAGCGGAGGTTTTTGCGGGAAATCCCACTCTTGTACTGTGGTTTGTTTCATCAATATTCTACATTATCGGTTTGTTCGTGGTTATGCTGGGACACTCGAAAGCCGCCTGTGCTGTTCACATTGCAGCAGCTGTGGGGACATTATTGACGTACAGCGGATTCAGAGAATTGTTCAAGGAGCTTCCCGATGAATACGGTCCTACGGGGCTGTATATGCCGTGCCTGTTTATAACGGTGCTCACGGTGATTATTATGTTCCTGATAAACTTCCCCAAATGGCTGGATAAGCAGCTTGAACAGGAAAACGCAGCCGCCCCCTCCATTCTCGGCGGTGAATACACTATCAAAAATCCCGTTTCAAGAAAAACGGGAAAGAAAAACAAAAGCAAGAAATAATCAAACCGCTGAAAGCAAACGTCTTTCAGCGGTTAATTTATCGAAAAAGATACGAACAGGCTGGCGAGAGAGGTAAAGATGCGAGGAAACGCCCTGTCGGCCAGGCTTTGTGCCTGCCGATAGGGCGTTGACGAAGCAGATTTGCCTTTATCGACAGCCTGTTTATTTGTCGCGTTCAATCAGCAGCTCAATAGCCCTGATAGCGCATTTAATTCCGCGAGTGGAATCGTTGGTCATTGTATCGGGAAGTCCCTGCTTGGAACGCTCCGCATTCCACAACGCGGTAAGCACCGCGCCGCAGCGAATTCTGTGCTGCCAGTCGCCGCGCGTAAGTCCCACTGCGAACACCGCCGCGCACTCCATCTCCGAGGTAAGGCAGCCGCATTTGAGATACGCATTCCAGCGCTCGGTGATGTTGTTTCCCACGGGCGAACGTTCGGGGTTGGTTTCGCCGTAGAAGCTATCCTTTGAGTGGACTACTCCAACGTGGTATCGGTTGCCCTGCTCGTCTGTGGAAAGCTCCTTCGCCGCGTCAACCAGCGCAGTAGTAACGTCAAAATCCGCAACGGACGGATAGCCCTGCGGAAGATACTCATAACTCGTACCCTCCGAGCGGATAGCCGCCGAAGCGACAATCAAATCTCCGCCGAAAACCGACAAGTCGATGCCGCCGCTCGTTCCCACGCGGATAAACGTATCCGCTCCGCTGTCGATAAGCTCCTCGACTGCAATTGCCGCAGACGGACCGCCTATTCCCGTGGAGCAAACGCTTACCTTCACGCCGTTCAGGTAACCCGTATACACGTTATACTCTCTGTTCTGGGCAATCTGCTTTGCGTCGGTGAGATATGCCGCGATTTTCGGGACGCGCCCGGGGTCGCCGGGGAGAATTACATATCGTCCCACATCGCCGTTTCTGATTTTCAGATGAAAGCGCTCGTTTTCGTCAATAAGTCCGGGCATATTCGTTCCTCCTTACTTTGCAATCTCGCTTATGGCTCTTGCTACAAGT
>JBJESC010000366.1:0-1954 GCA_051882615.1 Oscillospiraceae bacterium | reverse complement strand
TCCGTGCTGTCGGAAGAGGTCATTTCTCCTACTACCAAAAGCTTGTCGCCCAATTGATAAATGGTGGCGTCATTGAAAGCGACCTCGTCCACTTCAAGTTTTCCTGTGTTTCCGAGATTTTTCAGTTCGGAAATATTCTTCAGAGCAGCTATCACTTCGTCGTCTTCGCCGTCGTAATCGTTCAGGTCAACCGGTCCGTTCGGAGTAACCGGCTTTATAAATGCGCTCTCATCAATAAGGATGTCACGCTGTAAATTTGTTTTCTTGAATACTTTTCCGCCAAGCTCAACAGTACCGTTCTGAGCCGCTGTTATATCGGACAGAATAATCTGCACTTCGGGAGTATTTTCATCAGACGGAAGCGCCTTGAAATGCTCTCCAATTTCCAGATTTACGATTTTCCCGCCCCTTATTGCAAACGGAGCGCTCATACCCACGCCCGACCAACCCTCGTCGGGATTTGCGGGATCGTATGTGTCACCGGAATAGCGGAAATGATAGGCGTAATTAACGGTTATCAGATGAACTCCGTCCACCACTCTGTCCGAAACGGGCACAATGTAGTCAAAAGCGAAATCTTCTTTCTTTGTACTTGTGTTATCAAGCAGCATTTCCTTCTTGCATTCTGCCATCCGGTCTTTAAGTTCACCCGCGTTGAAATATTTGTCGAGGAGTAGCGCGTTTTCATCATGGTTAATAAGCGTTTCGTAAAAATCGCGTATAAAAACGACCGCAAGCTGAGTATCATCGGTTTCTTTAACAGAAGTAAACGGTTTGCCATCAGCAGAGTTGATTGTTTCCGCAGGCACATCAACCCCGCCTGTCTGGTCGGCATAGTTAAGATACCACAATTCGTGAGGAATGTAGTCTGTTGCTATCTGTTCAGTTTCACTCAATCCATTGTACCATTCAAGCCACTCTATTGTTTCCTGTGACAAATCGGATTTATTAAATGTTTTGCCGCCAAAGGATATAGTATCTGCGTTATTTTTATCTTCAACGGATACGGGATTAGTAAGGAAGCATACCGCCGCTATAACTCCCGCAGCCACAGCGACAACAATAATCCAGAACGCAGGCTTCTTATAATTCAACACAGTCTTCACCCTTTCTTTAATTCCGACTTCTCCAAAAGCCAACGGGCAAGCGGCAATTATTCGGCGGTTTACGCTGCAAGTCAGTAACGCTTGGGAATAATCTGCCCGCTGCTCCGTGCTCATTTCTTTGACTGCCTTTTCATCACAGGCAAGCTCAATGTCGCGGCATAGCATAACATAGCCAAGCCACATTACAGGATTGAACCAATGCACCGCAAGAAGCAAAAAGCCCAACGGTTTCCATAGGTGGTCTTTACGGCTGATGTGCGCTTTTTCGTGAGCGATAACATTAGCCATATCCTTTTTGTCCAGCTTGAAAGGAAGGTAAATTCGGGGCTTTACAATCCCCAGCACGAAAGGAGAAACCACCTTTTCGCTTTGGAAAATATTATCCCGATAAAGAACCGCCGTGCTGATTTTACGCTTTATGCGCCAATAGCTTATGCCCGTATAAATAAGCATAGCCGCAATACCGACAAGCCAAGCCGCCGCAAGAACGGGTATCAGTATTTGGAGCGGATTTGCGCTTGCCGCAGGTTCTGGTGAAAACGAGTTGCTAATCACAGGGTTTAGTGTGCTGTTTATTGCGGGAATACCCGTGTTTATTTCGGGCGTTGTGTACGTCATAATATCGGGACTGATTGTTTCGGCGCTCGGTATCAGGCTGATTGCGCTCTCGATTGCAAAGGGGCAGACAAGCCGCACTGCAACAATCCCCCACAGCGCCACGGTTATCCATTTCGGAGCTTTCTTGAGCAGCAATCTTAAAACCAGCACCGCAAGCACAATCCAGCTTGCCGATATGCTCATATTAACGACGGTCAGGAAGAACTCGCTCATCATTTTTCTCCTTTCCG
>JBJESC010000365.1:0-1968 GCA_051882615.1 Oscillospiraceae bacterium | reverse complement strand
ATAAAAGTAAGAAACAAATAGGAGGGGAAATAAAATGCACATACCGGAAGGCTTTGCAAATTGGCAGGAACTTTACCGAAGAGAGATTATTGTTGCTGAAAAGGAACTTGCCCTGAAGAACTTTGATATTGACCCGCAAAACTTTATAGGAGACATCTACGTTCTGCCGTCCAACAATCACCAGACCTTCTACGGCAAGTTGGTGAGAGGCGTTGGGTTTATGAAACTGATTTCCGTCAAGCCTATTCAAAATTCGGTGTGGTTCTCAGAACCCGTTTATCAGTACCCAATATCCGAAGCGAAGCGCTTTGAAGGTCACCCTATGCGCCACGGCAGACTGGTTTGCCGCGCAGATTTTATAGATTTACAGTTTGTTGCCGATATTTCGCGCACAGTTAAACTCCTTGAGGACAAACAACCCGATGATGTTGTATCCCCGTCAAACGAAGCGGTGTTTACCGCAATTCGCTTCTTCAAGAATACAATCATCTCGCATCAGGCTTATTTTACCGACGCTTCAAAGCTTGTGTTTAAGGACGAAAACGAAAACCCCGAAGCCGTCCAATTCCTCCAAAATTTATACCTGGAGATTGAGAAGATAGTCGGCACCGGGGAATAATCGACATTACAGTATTTTTCCGTCCACACATTCCAGAATGACGGTAAACGGTCCGTCATTGAGAAGCGACACTTTCATATCAGCACCGAAAATCCCTTTCTTCACGGAAGGGATTTCCTTTTTGCACATTTCGCAGAACAAATCATACAGCCGTTCCGCCTCGGGTGGCTTCTTCGCCGCAACAAAGCTTGGACGATTTCCCTTGCGGCAATCCGCATAGAGCGTGAACTGCGAAACCACCAGCAGCTCGCCGCCTATATCCTTCAGCGAAAGGTTAATCTTATCGTTTTCATCAGAGAAAATCCGAAGCGAAATCAACTTCTGAAGCAGCTTTTCACATTCAAGCTCGGTATCGTGCTCGCCTACTCCGAGAAGCACAAGGTATCCCGCGCCAATCTCGCTTATTCTATCGCCATCAACGTCTACGGACGCATTTTTCACACGCTGGATAACCGCTCTCATCTTCCGCGTCCTCCTCCGCCGCCATGGCCGCCTCCGCCTCCTCCGCCGCTGCGTCCTCCGCTCGAAGAACTTACGGTTACGGACGTGGTGTATTCACGGACAAATTGGTCAACCTGACGCTTTACTACAAAATGGTTTTTGTCAATATACTTAGCCGCGCTGAGCGGTGCTTTTTTCTTGTACATCCTCACAGTGGTCTTAACAGCAGAAACCGTCACTACAATGGTAATCACGAAAACTACCAGCGTAAACATAAAATTAGAAGCAGCAAGCTGTATTGCATTATCAAAGAAACGAGTAAACGGATTTTTATATGTAGTAAGCGCCTTGCAGAAATACTTGCCCGCCATAAAGAACTGAATGCTGTCCTGTGTAACATAGTCCGTTCCATAGTTGGTTGACGTGTAAACGTCCTTCTTATGCTCGGGCTCAGAGCCGATAAACGTATTGTCAAGTCCGCGGTAGGTTTTTTTGAAAATACCGTTAATATGGTTATCGTAAAGATTTTTTGCTCGTCCGTCGGTTGAAATCCAATCGCAGTAAATGGTATCATTCTTGTATTCGGGATTGTCGTGCCTGTTCAGCAGTAGAAGAACAACGCTGTCCGAACCGTATCCGAACTTATCCTCGGAATAATCGTCGGCATAATTCTTGCTCATATACCCTTCAAGGTCGGCAGTAATTACAATGCCGACATTGCAATTGATTTTATCGGCTGTTTTCTGCATTATTTCCTTGAGCTCCAGCTCCTCATAGCTTGTGAGGCAGTCATCAAGGTCGTCAAGAGAAATTTCGCAGTAAGAGGAAGCCTGCGCCTTAACGGGAAAGAAAACAAACAGAGAAAATACCACAGCCATTGACACAACAGCCGCAATAATCCTCTTAAC
>JBJESC010000364.1:0-1971 GCA_051882615.1 Oscillospiraceae bacterium | reverse complement strand
AATACTGCTGAAAATCCTTGTTCTTTTCGGTAATAGAGGGCAGCTCGCACCTGCCGATTTCAAGCTCGCAGATAAGCCCGTATTCCTCGCACTTTGCCTTGATGAACGAGAGGTATTCCACTCCGAGAGCGTCAAAGAAGAAAAGCTCCGCGTCCTTTCTGTCCGCCTTTGCCACGATTTGGCTGCGCGCTTTCAGCTTGTTGTAGGGGCGCTGCTCGGCATAGCGTTCCACGGTTTCCACGAAACCGCTGTGGATTTTGTTGGTGAGCTTCTGCAGCTTGTACTCTCCGAAATAATCGGTAAGCTGCCCGCGAAAAGCCGAATCCGTATCGGAGAGCTTGGTGTTTGCGCTGTCAAAAACGAACTCCCGCATATAAAGCGCAAGCGGCTTCGACATAGAATTTACCGCCCTGTCAAGCTCCTCTGCGGTGTAGTCGTAGCAGCTAAGACAGCGCAGGAACTCATGCCGTTCCTTGTCGGTGCTGTCGGAAAGGTAGAACACCGCGTTCTTTTCGTGAACGCCGATTTTGTCGCAGAATTTTGCGACAAGCGGCAGATTTTCGGGCAGCTGAGAGAGCAGCCGTCTGCGCTCGGAGCAGAGCCTTGCAAATTCGGGGTGAGTGACATCGACCCCCGCAAGACAGAGATAAACCCGTTCTGTGAATTTCTCAATTGTCGGGCAGTTTTCCAGCGCCATGGTAAGGTACTTGTTGTTCTTCTCGCCGAATACGCTGAGCGCCAGCCACAGCAGCCACTTTTCGGTGCTGTCATTTCCCTCGAATGTATCACGCAGGCGCGCCGAAAGATTAGCAGTCCCGCCGAAATGCTCGCTTACCACCGCCGAAAGGCTGCCCAGCCTGTCCAGCTCAACCGCTAACGCATTCCATTGCTCGTCGGTTCCATAGCTCTTTTCCGTGCCGCCCGCCACATCGGGATACCGCGCGCACAGCGTTTCGTATATTCCGTCCGCCTCGCTTACGGGATATACCGCGCGGTAAAACAGCCTTGTCGGTAAACCGCACAGCACGGTGAGCACGGGGTGGCGCTCGTATTGGCTTGATGTCATATTCTCAAGATATTTCAGCAGGTGGGTAATATCTGCCAGCGGCTCAAAGCCAACGCAGCCTTCCGCAGCTTTAGCAAGGCGAATTTGCGGCAGCGGGGAAGAATTACCCTCTACAAGAACAACTCTGTTTTTAAGCCGGATATCTCTGTGGATATATTGCCGCAAAATCTGTCCGCAATGGTTGAGCAATACAACGCAATGCCCGCTGATGGGGCGGCTCAGCAGCTCGTCAAGCGTCCGCTCCAGAGCCTCCGCGCTTCGGAGCATAAGAGCTTGAGATACTCCGACAAGGGCGAACTCGCCGCTGCCGATAACAGCCTTAACAGCGCTGTCCGCGTCGGGCAATCCGTTCTGACAGCAGTAGTCCGACACATATACACAGCGCTTGCTGCTGTCCGCCTGAAGCCGCTGGAGAATTTCCTGAAAAGTATCATAGCTGTCTGTATTTACAAGCAGGAAAAATCCTGTGCATTCGCCGTTAAAATAGCCGCTTATCTGATCAAAGCACTCATCGCTATTGCAAACCATTGTTCACACCTCGCTTAGTCTTTCCTGTCGTTTTTAAGAATTTCCATTCCAACGGTAAGGTTGTCGGAAATAAGGTCGTTAAGATAACGGCGAAGCTCCGCCGGGTCAAGCCTGTCGATGACCTCCTGCGCCCGCTCATAGCCCGAGGTCTTGTATTTCTTGTCGGCAAGAGCGCGCAGACGGTTCTTCACCGCGGAGTTATCCATCCAGTAGTAGGCTTTGTCCGCAACGCTGCTCGAAAGGTCGTTTCGCACGGCGTCAACATTGTCAAGCATTACGCCGTATTCCCCGATAATGCGCTCCATAAAGCAGCGGTCGCGCTCGGCGGGGTCTGCAAGTCGGTCGAAAAAGCTTGCGTTTTCTAAGTATGCGATTGC
>JBJESC010000363.1:0-7591 GCA_051882615.1 Oscillospiraceae bacterium | reverse complement strand
TAACCTCTTCCATATCGCGTATTTTGGAAAGCGTATTCATTGTTGTACGGCAGGCATAGCCAACATCGCCGCACTCGACAACCGCAAGTCCCTGCTCCCAATGTATAAGCTTTCCTCTCACGCTGTAAATCATATCATAATCTCCTACTTGTCCTTAATCTTTGATAATAGCGACGTTCCCGTGTGTCCGTGACATATCGCAATCGCAAGAGCGTCCGCAGTGTCATCGGGCTTCGGTACTTCTTTCAGGTGCAGAATATTTTTCGTCATCTCCTGCATCTGGGGCTTTTTGGCTCTGCCGTATCCCGTAACTGCCACCTTAACCTGAAGCGGCGTATATTCGTATACGGGGATGTTTCTCTGGGCTGCGGCAAGCACGGTTACCCCGCGTGCCTGTGCCACATCAATTCCCGTGGTTATATTTGTGTTGAAATATAGCTTTTCAATGCTAACGCAATCGGGTTTTGACATCTCAAGCAGACTGCACATATCATTGTAGATTTCCGTCAGTCTGTCCTGAAATGCCGTTTCGGGCTGCGTGGTAATAGCGCCGTAATTCAGCACCTTGAAATTCATTCCATCGTATTCCAGAAGTCCGTATCCAACAATTGCATATCCCGGGTCAATTCCAAGTATCTTCATCAGGTATAAGTGGTGTTGTCGGTTACATAGTGGCGAACTCTGAGAGGAATTCCCAACGTATCGGAGAGTTTCTCGCACTCATTGATTTCCTGCTCGGAAATAACGTCAACAACCGTGAAAGAAGTCTTTATCCCCAGCTCTTTCATATCGCGGGAGAAAGAAATCATCTCATCAAATGCCTTCTCGCCGAACTTGGGACGTGTAACCTCGTTATAACGAACCGCATTCGGAGCGTTAAGGCTTATCGAAACGCTGTCAACCAATCCCTTAAATTGAGCAACATCAAAATCCTTATGCATAAGCCGAACAAGTCCATTGGTGTTCACTCTGATTTTCAGGTCGGAGTTCTGCTTGATATACTCCGCAGTTTTCAGAAGCATATCCGCTCTAACGCAAGGTTCGCCGTAACCGCAGAATACGGCTTCCGTCATTCCCTGCTTATCAAGCTTGTCAAACGCTTCGCAGATTTCCTCAAATGATGGTTCGTGCTCCAGCCAAAGGCTGTCGTTATCTTCAATTGTGTCACCGTTCTTTCTGATACAGAACACACAATCGCACGGACAAGCGTTTGTTATGTTTATATAAATCTTTCCTTCAAATTTGTAAAAAATTGTCAATTCAAACACCTCATATTATCATTACCCAATTGCCAACCTATACTTTTAAAATATAGTCAAGTCAATCGAAAAACCATTTTTATTATAACACGTTTTCATTGGTTTGTCAACACAGGCACAATAAAAAGCCGTCTCCGAAATAAATCGAAAACGGCTTAACAAGCAATATTACATAGCCGATTGGTCGTCAGCGAGAGGCATAGCCTTTGCCGCACGCCCCGTCCTCGGAATTTTGTTTATAACACCCAAAAACAAGTCCTGAACTACTTTATTAAAGTCTATACTAAGCTCAAGAATTTTGGATTCATCAGCATAACCGCCCGCCATAGAGGCGTGTCCGCCGCCGCTTCCCACGTCTTTAAGCGCTTCAAACACTATCTGACCTGCGTCGAATTCCTCAAATTCACTTCTGACGGAGAACTTATACCCGCTTCCTCGCTTGGTATACACGATAACAAAATTAACAGCGTCAACATCGAGAATGAAGTCCGCTACCGTTCCCATAAAAGCATCCTCACATGTGAAGTTAAGGAAAACGAACGCTATGCCGTTGAATATCTCAACATTACGGATACTATCTGCAAAAGCGTCAAGCTCGCCATAGAGAATTTCGCCGGATTGGAAATGCTGAATAACCTTTATATCACACTTCGGGAAAAGATGGGCGTAAATATCAACATCAAGCTGAGTTACACCACGGGTAAAGTCGCGCGTGTCGCACTTCAGTCCATAAAGAAGCGCCGTTGCTACATTCGTAGGAATTTCCATTCCAATCTGCCGATAGTAATCCGCAATAATTGTGGAACAGCTTCCGACCATACGAATATCCTTGTACTTGTAATCGTCAACATCGCAGAACACCGGATGATGGTCAATGCAAGCAACTTCATTTCCGACAAGGTCTCGTATATTGCTGTTTCCCTTCTGAGAATCCACAGTAATAATATAATCATCAGAAGTCATATCCGACAATTCTTCATCGGACACCATTTCAATTCCGAATTCATTAATCATTGCATTTGTACTGAATCGGTCAATGTGTCCGTGATGACAGATAGTGGTATCTATTTTAAACTCCTGAAGAAGCACCTGCAAACCGTAGGCACTTGCAATTGCGTCCTGGTCAGGGAAATTGTGCGTCTGAATAAATACGCGGTTTCCCTTTAACAGTTCAATAAGTTCAGCTAAATTCTGTGACATTTACGAGAGTCTCCTTTTTAAAGAAGATAAATACATCTTCATTGTAACATATTTTTCCTAAATATTCAAGAGCAAAAATTAAATATATATATTTTTTTTGAGAATAATAGTTCAGTAAACAAGGAGAGTGATAAAATGAATAGTTTTTTTAATAAATTTTTCACACTATCGGCTATTGTGGGAATTATTCTTAATTCCACAGCCTTTGCCGATTACAGTTCCGCAAAAGTAGCCTGGGGCTTAGGTCCGTCAACCGATGAATACAACAGACCTGTCGATGCGGTTGCCGCACAGGAAAAATACAGCGACCTCCGGGGATTGTTTGTCGGCAATGCGGAACACAAAAACCTCTGGCTAACCTTTGACGAGGGATATGAAAACGGCTGTACCTCGGACATTCTGGACACGCTTAAAGACAAGGGCGTTCGCGCGGTCTTTTTTGTGACTTACGATTATGCCGAAAAGAATCCCGAACTAATCCGCCGTATGATAGACGAAGGGCATACCGTGGGAAACCACACCTACTCTCACCCGTCGCTAGCGGAATGCTCTCCCGAAAAAATCCGCGAGGAACTGGGAAAGCTCCACAGCTTCATCAAGCAGGAATTCAACTACGATATGTATGTAATGCGCCCCCCGATGGGAGAATTCTCCGAACAGGTTCTCGCCTGCGCCAAGGAAATGGGCTACACAACGGTACTTTGGAGCTTCGCATATCAGGATTGGAAAACCGACAACCAGCCCAACCCCGATGAAGCTTTCAGTAAAATCACGTCGAAAACGCACAACGGCGCGGTTTATCTGCTCCACGCGGTATCCGAGACAAACGCTGCAATACTCGGCGATGTTCTGGACTATTGGAAAGACAACGGCTACACCATCACTCCGATGTAGCGTCACGGAGCTCGGCAAACACTTCAGCGGTACGAGCGGAAGGTCTTTCAAAAGCACGAGGGTTCACAAAGCATACCTTAGCGCCCTCGGCAATCATTGCTTTCAGCGTTGAGTCGGAGCCGATTTCACCCTTCGAAAGCGCGTTATCGGCTATGATAAACTCGGGAGCATCTCCGCTGAACGCTTCAGCAGACATATACCCTTTTTCCGTGCAGACATTTTCGCCCGCGAGACTTAGTATTGAGCTCTCGAAGGTATCCGCTCCCGCTATTGTCAGCTTCCCCGTAACGTATATAAATTTTCCGAGTGCAACACCCTCTGCGGATTTCTCAAGCGCCTTCCGTGCGTCATCGGCTATCTGAGCGGATTTTCTGCCGCCTTTTTCGCCGATTGTTTCATATCCATAGAAAGCTGTTGAAATTTCGGCATAAAGGTCGGAATACCCCTGAATGCTTGTCGCTACGGGCAATTCCAGCACCTTAATATTTGCCTGATTAAGCAGATAGGTCTCGCGTTCCGAAAGAGGCGAAATCGTGAGCACCACATCGGGCATAAGCCGCATTATCTCATCAATATTCGGATTTTCGGGACTTCCGAGCTTCGGTGAGGGCAGGTTCTCGGGATAATCGCAATAATCGCTCACCCCGACAAGTCGGTCGGAAAAGCCCAATTCACAGATTATCTCAGTCGCTGCGGGTGAAAGACTTACCGCCTTCTCCACTGCATTCCCCAGCTCAACTCCGCAGACGCTTGCGGGGAAAGCGCGATTTTCCTCAGCCTGCGAAACGTCCGAGCCGATTATCTCCGAGGGCGAAGAGCTTTCCCCTCCCTCGCAGCCCGAAAGCAGCACCCCCGCCGCTAACGCTGAAATCAGAACCATGGTGATTCTTTTCATATCAATACTCCAGACCAAGCGAAAGTCTTCCTTCCAGCCAATCTACAAACTGACGCGCTATTCTCGGAGAGCGACCTCCCCTGCGAAGAGCAAATTTCTCTGCCGAAGCAAACAATTCTTCTTCGGAAATCGAAATTCCCGCATCATCGGCAAGGGATTTTACTATATCAAGGAATACCTTTTTGTCAGGTCTTGTAAATGTGATAAACAAACCAAATCTATCAGACAACGACATACTTTCATCAATCGCGTCCGCTCCGGATATTTCACGGTCAGCAGCAGTCTCACGAATAATCTTGCGGCGATTGGTTGTTGCATAAATCAGGATATTTTCAGGCTTCATGGACAGCGAACCGTCCAGCACAGCTTTAAGAATACTGAATCTGTCATCATCTTCTGAGAACGACAAGTCGTCAATTGTAAGAATAAAGTGCAGCGGTATATCTTTCAGCATACGGAATAGCTTTGGAATAAGCGCAATGCTGCTCTTAGGTATTTCAATCATTCTCAAACCTTCAAACTCGTTGAGAATTGCTTTTACCGTAGCGGATTTTCCTGTACCCCTGTCACCGTAAAGCAGGACATTCTGCGCAGGCTTCCCATTAAGGAAGCATATCGTATTCTCCACTACCTGATTTCTCTGCACCTCGTATCTCTTGAGGTCCGACAGTCTGGTTTTGTCAATATCCTCAATCGGGTGTAGCTCTCCATCAAATGAAAAAGCCTTATACTTTGCAAAAATTCCACACCCGTTATTGCGTACATAGTCGAGAAAATAGTTTACATCATAATTGAACTCGCCCTGCTCGTAATACGGTATCTCAACAATATCGCAGAAACTGTTATCCTCATCGCTTATCTGCTTTTTTATACTCTTTGGGGACAGCTCTACCAATTCCTTGATAATGCTCAAATCATACGTCATCGCCTTCAGAAGTGCGTCGGTGGGATTTTTCGCGCACTCTGCAACAAGCGGGCTATCCGAATAAACCATAATATCGTGAAGATAATCAGCCAGAGTCTTTCTGCTTGTCAGCAGTTTGTTTACAATCTCGCAATACTTTTCTCCACTCTGCTCAATGTCGGAAAATGCTGATACAATGGGGTCATTCTTGATGTTAAACGCGCAGAGCATTTTCAACTTTCTAAAATTCATTTCTACTCTCCTCAGCTGTTTTTACGAGCACAGTCAAGAAAGTAATCCGCATCATAATTGAATTCGCCCTGCTCATAATACGGCATTTCAACAATATCGCAGAAGCCGTCATCACTATCGCTAATCTGCTTTTTTATTGTTTTAGGGGAAAGCTCTACCAATTCCTTAACAATATTCAAATCGTATGTAATTGCCTTGAGCCTTGCTTCGGTGGGATTCTTTGCACACTCTGCAACCAACGGACTATCCGACTTCACCATAATATCGTGAAGATATTCAGCCAAAGTTTTTCCGCTTGTCAGAAGTATGTTTACAATCTCACAATACTTTTCTCCGCTCTGTTCAATATCGGAAAAAGCGGATACCACTTCATCGTTCTTAATGTTAAAGGCGCAAAACATTTTCAGCTTTCTAAAATTCATATTTATTCACCTCACTCTTTATTTGCGTACATTGTCGAGGAAGTAATCCGCATCGTAGTTGAATTCACCCTGCTCGTAATACGGCATATCCACAATGTTATTGAAGCTGTCATCTTCATTGCTGAGCTGCTTTTTCAACATCTTGGGGGAATACTCAACCAGCTCTTTGATAATGCCCAAGTCGTAATTGATTGCCTTGATACGGGCATCAGTGGGATTTTTCGCGCACTCTGCAATAAGCGGGCTGTCCGAGCAAACCATTATATCACGAAGATACTCGGCAAGCGTCTTTCCGCAGACAAGCAGCTTGTTAACAATTGTGAAGTAATTTTCCGTATTGTTTTCAATATCGGAAAAAGCGGATACCACTTCGTCGTTCTTGATGTTAAACGCGCAAAACATTTTCAGCTTTCTAAAATTCATTTTTGTTCACCTCATAAATTATTTTTATCAGACGCTCCAAATCAGCCAAAGAATTCATCTGTGAGAATTCATTTCGCAGTTTTGCCGCGCCGTTGAGTCCCTTTACATACCACGCGCATTGACGGCGTGCTTCTTTCATACCCGTTGTTTCGCCCTTATCCTCAACCAGCAGCGTTATATGCCGCTTCATAATGTGGATTTTCTCGTCAAGGCTCGGTTCGAAACGTGGCTCTTTGCCCTCAAAGTAGTCCACAATCTGTCCGAACAGCCAAGGTCTGCCGTAGCTTCCTCTGCCAATCATTGCCAAGTCGCAGCCTGTGTACTCGTACATACGAACACAATCCTCAACGGAACACACATCTCCGTTCCCTATTACGGGAATATCCACCGCCTGCTTAACCGCGCGGATAATATCCCAATTCGCTTTACCCGTGTAAAGCTGCGTTCTCGTTCTGCCGTGAACCGCAACTGCGGCTGCTCCGTTCTTCTCGGCAATCCTTGCAATTTCAACCGCATTAATCGTGCTGTCGTCCCAGCCGCTTCGGATTTTTACGGTAACGGGGATTTTTGTAGCTCCAACAGCGGCTTTTATCATCTCCCCGAACAGCTCGGGAGTTTTCATCAACGCACTTCCCGCGCCCCCGTTTACAATCTTCGGCATAGGACAACCCGAATTTATATCAATTATATCGGGTTTATATTGCTCCGCAATCCGCACAGCCTGCTCCATAAACTCGGGTTCTGCACCGAAAAGCTGCACAGCCATCGGCCGCTCGGCTTCGGACACCGTCAACAGCTCTGCGGTTTTTTTATCGGAGTAGCACAATCCTTTACAGGAAGCCATCTCCCCTACCACATAAGCCGCTCCGAACTCCTTTGCCATCGCCCTGTAAGCATAATCCGCAACACTTGCCATAGGAGCCAGCGCGGCGGTTTTTTGTATTTTAACGCCGCCTATACTGATATAATCCAAATTCTTTACTCCTCGTTAGCCAGCTCCTCAATGATAGAACGAAGCTCTTCCACTCCCTCGCCCGTTTCGGCGGAAAACTCAACAACCGTTATATCTTCAAAGCACGGAAGTTCACTCTTCAGGCTCTCCATTCTTTCCGCTCTCTGGTTTTTCGAGAGCTTATCCGCCTTTGTAAGAACTACAACAAACGGGAATTCACCGTCAATCAGGTAATTAACCATCATAAGGTCGTCCTTAGTCGGGGGGTGTCGGTAATCAATCAGCTGAAATACAAGCGCCAATTCCCTGTCTGCCGCGAGATAACCGCCGATGAGCTTGTTCCAGCGTTCCTTTTCCGTCTTTGCTACCTTTGCGTAACCATAGCCGGGC
>JBJESC010000362.1:0-7622 GCA_051882615.1 Oscillospiraceae bacterium | reverse complement strand
AGTCTGCAATTACAGCGCTGGTGGGAGCAACATCGCTTTCGTAGGTTATTCCAAACCATTGTCCCTTAGTAGGAATATCAGGAACGCGATAATCTCCGCTCTCTATCTCCTGCTGAACCGCCTGTGCTATTGTCAACTCCGATAAAACATCATCGGAAGAGAGGTTTTCGAGAAACGCAGAAAACTGCCGCTCAACAATTGACATAAACTCGCCGTTAAAGCCCCACATATTCATAGACACAACGGAATTCTCGTCCAGTATTCTCTCATATCCGTCATACTTTCCGTGAATAATTCCATCTCCGTCACGATAGATTTGCTTGTGTTCAAGAACTTCAGTCAGCAGTCCGTCGCTGCTTGTGCGGCATATACCCCTGTTTACCGTTCCGTTATCGGAAAGCGTATTTTTCAGGAGAAAATCAACCGAACAGGCGTCCGCAGTGGGATTTCGCAGAAAATCCGCCAAATCCGCAAATGCCGCAGGACTGTAAAAATCGTCCGAATTGATTACCGCAAAGCTGCCTTTAACCACATCCTTGCAGCAATAAAGCGCCTGTGCCGTACCCCACGGCTTGGTGCGCGCAGAAAAATCCCCGACACGCACGGGCAGAAGGTCTACCGATTGGTAAACATATTCCGTGTCAACAAGCTTTTCAATCCGATTTCCGATTTTCTCCTTGAAAAGCTGCTCTATATCCCGCCTGATGATAAACACAACCCTATTAAAGCCGACTCTAAGCACATCATGGATAGAGTAATCTATCATCAGCTCGCCGTTAGGGCCAAGCGGCTCAAGCTGCTTAATTCTGCTGCCGAACCGCGAACCCATTCCTGCCGCCAGGACGACCAGTGTTAAGTCCTGCATAATAAGCTCCTTTATAATCAATCTGCAAGCTGCTTAAAGGACTGCATAATCTTATCCAGCTTATCGTTTGCTCTCGCCAGCTTCTCGCGTTCCTTTTCAATCTGCTCCTGAGGCGCTTTTGCAAGGAAGCCCTGATTGTTGAGCTTCTTGCTGAGGAACTCGATGTCCTTTTCAGCCGCAGCCTTTTCCTTTTCAAGACGCTTGCGCTCTTCTTCCTTGTTTACGAGTTCACCCATAGGAATGAAAATTCTTGCGCTTGAGGTTACAACGGTAACCATGCCGTCTGTGCTTGCGGGCTCTGCGTTTGTAACGCTATACTCTCCCGCACCCGCCAGCTTTTCGAAGAATGCAGCCGCACTTGTGAAGATGTCGGTGAAATTCGTCTCAACCAGCATTGTAACCTTCTTTGAGGGAGGAACGTTCATCTCGTTTCTGCGAACGCGGATTGCACGAATTGCGTCTACTACCTTTGAGAACTCCTCCTGTTCCTTTTTGAACGAGAGCTTCTCGTCATATTCGCACCACTTAGCGAGCATAATGGTTTCGCTCTCGCCGCCGTTGGGCATTGACTGCCAGATTTCCTCGGTAACGAACGGAATGAACGGGTGCAGCAGCTTCAGAATTCCGGTCATAATGTAAACCAGCACCTTCTGAGCAGCGATAGCCGCGTCTCCGCCTGCCGCAATTCTCGGCTTGGTAAGCTCGATATACCAATCGCAGAAAATATCCCATACAAAGTCGTAGAGATTTTGTACCGCAACGCCAAGCTCGTATGCGTCAAGGTTCTGGGTTACGTTCTTGATAAGGTCGTTGAACAGCGACAGAACCCACTTATCCTCAATCGGAAGCTTTGCGGGAAGCTCGCCCACCTCGAAATCTTCGGGGAGGTTCATCAGAATGTAACGAGAAGCGTTCCAGAGCTTGTTAATGAAGTTGCGGGAGTTGGTAACCTTGGTTTCGGTCCAGCGCATATCGTTTCCGGGCGCGTTTCCTGTTACGAGCGTAAGTCGCAGTGCGTCTGTGCCGTACTTGTCGATAATCTCCAGCGGGTCAACGCCGTTTCCAAGCGACTTGGACATCTTGCGTCCCAACTCGTCACGAACAAGGCCGTGAATAAGAACGTCCTTGAACGGCTTTTCGCCTGTGTGCTCCAATCCCGAGAAAATCATTCTCGCTACCCAGAACGGAATAATGTCATATCCGGTTACAAGAGTGGTTGTGGGATAGAAGTACTCGAAGTCGGGAGTCTTTTCAGGCCAGCCGAGAGTAGAGAACGGCCAGAGCGCCGAGCTGAACCATGTGTCGAGAGTATCCTCGTCCTGCTTCATCGGAGCGCCGCACTTGGGACATACGGAAACGCCCTCTGCGGAAATTACGGTGTGCTTGCACTCGGGATTTTGACAATAGTATGCGGGAATTCTGTGTCCCCACCAGAGCTGACGTGAGATGCACCAATCGCGGATATTCTCCATCCAGTAGAGGTAGCCGTTTTCAAAGCGCTTGGGAACATAGCGCAGCTCTCCGCTCTTTACAACGTCGATTGCGGGCTTAGCAAGCTCCTTCATAGCAACGAACCACTGGAGCGACGCTCTCGGCTCAACGGTAGTGCCGCAGCGCTGGCAGCAGCCGACATTGTGCTTGTGCGGCTCAACTTTAACGAGCAGTCCGAGCGCGTCCAAATCGGCTACCATAGCCTTACGAGCCTCGTATCTGTCCATACCCGCGTACTTTCCGCCAATATCGGCGCGGATTGTCGCGTCATCGTTCATCATGTGGATTACAGGGAGGTTGTGGCGCTTGCCTACCTCAAAGTCGTTGGGGTCGTGAGCGGGAGTAATTTTAACGCAGCCCGTTCCGAACTCCATATCAACGTAATCGTCCGCTACAACGGGTATTTCCCTGTCGGTAAGCGGGAGCTTCAGCATCTTGCCAACGAGGTTGGTATAACGCTCGTCCTTGGGGTTTACCGCAACCGCGGAGTCGCCGAGCAGCGTTTCGGGACGGGTGGTGGCAATCTCGACAAAACCGCTGCCGTCTGCAATCGGATAGTTGATATGCCAGAAAAATCCGTCCTGCTCCTCGTATTCACACTCTATATCGGAAATAGAGGTCTTACAGTTCGGACACCAGTTGATAATGCGCTCGCCGTGATAGATAAGTCCCTTATTGTAAAGGTCGATAAACACCTTCTGAACAGCCTTGGAGCAGCCCTCGTCAAGAGTAAAGCGCTCGCGCTCCCAGTCGCAGGACGCTCCGAGCTTTCTCTGCTGCTGGTTGATACGTCCGCCGTACTCGCGCTTCCAATCCCATGCGCGAACCATAAATCCGTCGCGTCCGATGTCGTCCTTGGTAACACCCTCTTCCTTCATCTTCGCAACAATCTTAGCCTCGGTCGCAATAGATGCATGGTCGGTTCCGGGAAGCCACAGCGCGGAATAGCCCTGCATTCTCTTCCAGCGGATAAGAATATCCTGAAGCGTGCAGTCCATTGCGTGTCCCATGTGAAGCTGTCCCGTGATGTTGGGAGGCGGCATTACGATGGTGTACGGCTTCTTCTTCGGGTCAATTTCGGCGTGGAAGTATCCGTTTTCCTCCCAATATTTGTACAGCCTGTCCTCAAATTCCTTTGGGGAGTAGGTTTTCTCCAATTCTTTTCTCATTGTTTTGTCCTCTCTTTAACCTTTAATGTATTTACAAGCTCCTCTGAGGGAGTAACAAATAGCGTTTTGTTATTTGTGAAAATCACCATTCCGGGCTTTGCGCCTGCGGGCTTCTTAACGAACTTTACCGCTGTGTAATCCACGGGAACACCCGAACCGCTTCTGCCTTTTGAGTGATAAGCCGCCAGCTGCGCCGCTTCAAACAGCGTCTGCCCGGTGGGAGTTCTTCCCTCCGTCCGCACGATAACGTGAGAACCCGCGATATTCTGCGTGTGAAGCCATATATCGCTTGCCTTTGCGGTTTTCAGCGTAAGCTGGTCGTTCTGGCGGTTGTTCTTTCCGACAAGGATTTCAAAACCGTCCGTCGAGCGGAACTTCATCGGCTCGGAGAGCTTCCGCTTCGGCTCGTCTTTCGTCAATCCTCTGATGTAGCCCTGTTCGCGGAGCTCACGGCGGATTTCGGAAAGCTCCGAGTCGCTCTCGGTACGCATAAGGCAGTCCAGAACGCTGTCCAGATACTTCAGCTCGTCCACGCCTTTTTTGATAAGCTCGCTCAGCTTCTCCTCAGCATTGCAGAGCTTGCGGTATTCCGCATAGTACCTCTGCGCGTTCTGTGCTGGAGTAAGCCGCGCGTCAAGCGGGACCTCACGAGGTTCTCCCGTGTAGAAATCCTCCAGCGTGCAGGTGGTCATACCCTTTTCAAGTCGGTAAATATTCGCGTTGATAAGGTCGCCGCAGACTCGGAACTTGTCGCGCTCGGAGCACTCGGCGAGTTCTTTTCTCTGTATTTCCAGCTTGCGCGAGACTCGCTCATAAGCGGTATTAACCGTTTTCAGCAGCACTTTCGCACGCTGCTTGTTTCTGTCGTTTGAAGCCGACACCTCAAAGAAGCTGTCCAGAAGCTCGTTCGCAGACGGGAGGAACTTCTTCTCGTAAGCCGAACCGTACTGCATAACGTCCACAAAGCAAATATCCCGCTTCCCGAGGGCTTCGCAGTTGAGAAGCGTAAACCTCGCTTTTCCGCTCTGCAATGCAGCTTTCGCGTTGTCGAGGAACTCACGAAGCCGCTGTTTCATATCGTCCGTAAGCTCGCCGCACGGAATATCGGTATCTCCCGCCGCATAGAACGCAGCTTCCCGCGCGAACACGGGTGAAATTCCCTCCAGAATATCGGGCAGCGCTTTTGCCAGCCTGTCCGTCCTTTGAGAAACCGCAGCGACTATCTCGTCCGATTTGGTTTCGAGAATGTTAAGACGTTCAACTCTCGGCGGCGTTTCATACGGGATATTCGGTAGAATTCTGCGAATTCCCTGAAACTCCGCGTCTGCCACTCGCTTTACGCTGTCCACTACCCGTCCGTCACGCACAAGGATAATGTTGCTGTGCCGTCCCATAATCTCGGAGATAAGGGTATTCGTCACCAAGTCGCCGATTTCATTAACGCACTCAAAATCGAAACAGAGTATTCTCTCCAATCCGTCCTGACGGATTGCAGTCAGTTTTCCGTTAGAGAGGTGCTTTCTCAGCAGCATACAGAACATCGGCGGTGCGGAGGGATTTTCAAACTCCGAAGAGGTGAGATTTACTCTCGCCGCCGTGCCGTTCGCGGAGAAGATCAGCTTCTTTGCCGCTCTGTCCGCGGAATTGAGCATTCTCAGCGACAGAACGACCTCCTCGCGCGAGGGTTGGTATATCTTGTCCACTCTCGCTCCGACAAGCGCGGACAATTCTTCTTTAACGCAATGTAAAAGCGCTCCGTCAAGCGACAAATTCTCCGCCTCCCAAAAGCCTTACTTCAAATTCATTTCCCAACTGTATTTGCACGGGTCCTTTTCACAGTCCGCGCTGAACACGGGAACAGAGGGCACCGCCTCGGTTATGACTTTAGCCAATCTGTGAGCGGCAGCCTTTTCCGTACCGTAATGACCTGCATCAATCAGCGAGATACCGCAGTTTTCCGCCTCAATCCAGAAGTTGTGCTTAATATCTCCCGAGATAATAGCGTCAATTCTGTTCTTTCGGGCAAATTCCATTACGTCACGGTCAATCCCCGCACCGCAGCAGACGGCAACACGACGAATAGTGCGGTTTTTGCGGCTGCACCTCGTCCCCGATGCCGAGAGCCGATCGCCGCAATACTCTGCAAGCCCTTCTGTAGAGTAAGCAAAAGGCAAATCAACGATAACACCGTATCCATCGTGAAACTTTTCATACTTGGTTACTCCCTCGCTTGAAAAGTCCAGAAGCTCTACGAGCGTATCATTGACGCCGCCATCGGCAATATCAAAATTCGTGTGCATCGCAATTGCCGCGATATGCTTTCGCAGAAGTCCCGAAACGGGATTCCATTCGGGAATAATCTTCAATCCGTCAAAAATCACGGGATGATGCGACACGATAAGATTTGCGCTCTTTTCCTCGGCTTCCTTGATAATATCGTGAGTAATGTCCAGACAGCAGCAAACGCCCGTAATCTCGGCGTTCTCGTCGCCCACCAGCAATCCTACATTATCAAAGCTCGCCGCCGAGGAGAGAGGGGCTTTCTCGTCCAGATATTTCAAAAGTTCGCCAATTTTCATTTTCCGCTGTCCACCGCAATTCTCATTATAGTATCCGCAATTTTGCGAAGCCGCTCGGCTTCTTCAACAAAATCGCTCGATTTATCCATATTCTTCGCGTTCTTCAAAAGCTTTTCGGCTATTTTTTCGAGGTAAACCCTGTCGCGGTTCTTTCCGCAAAGCGCTTCGATTTCGTCGATTTCACGGGGAATTCCCGTGTACCGCCACAGCATTACGGAGTAGGTCTTTCCGTTATCCGTCGCTGTTCGCTCTTCAAGAAGCTCAAATCCCGCAGCATACAGCCGCCTGCGCATAACCTCCGCCTTGGTCATCGGCTGGAGGATAAATCGTGTGTCCTCATTCTTGAAACGGCAGCGCTGCGCAATATCTGCGATTAGCTCGCCGCCCATTCCGCAGATAATCACGTCATCAGCAAAATCCACCTCGTCCAGTCCGTCCGAAAGCAGAAGCCGCACGTTCTGCGCCCCGCTTTGGGTGACAGTTCTTCTCGCAGCGTCCAAAGGACCTTGACGCACATCGGACGCAATCACCAACGCGGACTTGTTCATCGCAAGGCAGCAAGCAAGCTGTGCGTGGTCGCAGCCGACATCGGCGGCGATTTTTCCCTCACGGCACAGCTCATAAGCCGCTGTCAGTCTGTTGTCCAGAGTGAACACAGGCAATTACTCGCCGAGTGCCGCATTGAGAGAAGCCACGATTTCGTCAGCGTCAACGCCGTGAGCCATACAAGCCTGACCTACGGACTCGCCGCGTGCGGACGGGCAGCCCAGACAGTGCATACCCATCTCGAAGAAAATAGGAGCAGCAGCCTCTGCATTGAAATCAAGAATGTCTCCGATAATTGTATCAACAGTTACTTTCATAGTTATACTTCCTTTCAATTTACTGTTTTTCGTGTAAACACTTACACATCGTATATTATACCACATTTTTCGTTCTTTGTCTAGGTCTATCCGAAATAAACACAGAAAGTAACCCTGAGTTGCCTGTTTTTCGTCATTTTACACAAACACTTTTTAACACCAAAGGCGAAGGATTGTTAAAACCGTAACTTACACACGGAAATCGGAGAATACCTTGCATTTTACCATCTCTGACGAAAAATACGGGTTGACAAAAACGGGAAACAGAGTTATAATGTATATGTATATTTTAAATACTAAAATCGAAAGGATTTTGAAGTTATGAAATACGATTTTTCCGCCATTGAAAGCAAATGGCAAAAGTATTGGGACGAACACCGCACGTTCCACGCAGAAAATGACTATTCAAAGCCTAAGTTCTACGCTCTTGTAGAGTTCCCGTACCCCTCGGGCGCAGGACTTCACATCGGTCATCCCCGCCCTTATACCGCAATGGATATTGTTGCGAGAAAGCGCCGTATGCAGGGCTACAACGTATTGTTCCCGATGGGCTGGGACGCATTTGGTCTGCCCACCGAAAACTACGCAATCAAGAACAAAATTCACCCCGCAATCGTTACCGAAAACAATGTGAACCGCTTCAGAAGCCAGCTCA
>JBJESC010000361.1:0-1984 GCA_051882615.1 Oscillospiraceae bacterium | reverse complement strand
GCAGATTCATGGCTTTGGTGAACAGTATCCGTATTTTCTTCAGGCTTGGACTTATGCCAACAGCTATACGAATACAAACGCACACAATCTTTACATAGCCTTGAATAGGGCTTTGCCGCTTCTGTGTACGGTAAACAACCTGTCAAAGGAGGTTATTAAGACGAGTTCACAGACTATGAAGATAACCTATGAAATAACGCAAGGATAAGCGGGAGGGATAATATGTTGGAAGTCGTAAATGAAGATATCTTTGTTACCAAGGGCGATACAGGGACGGTATTCATTTCTCCTAAAAACGAAGATGGCACACCGTATTATCTTTCCCACGGAGTGCGGGTTCGATTGTTTGTTCGGCTGATACCGGACAGACCGCCTGTTATAGAAAAGGAACTTTATAAGGAGGAGCAGAACGATGACGGGTCGTTCTGCATTCATTTTTCCGCTTCGGATACAGACATTTCAAGAGCCGCGTATATGTATGAGGCAAAGCTCTATAATGCCGAAAACACAGAAATATGCACCTTTATAGGCGGAGGGACATACAAACCACGTTTCATTGTGACATAGGAGGTGCTTCTTTATGGACGGTATCATAACAAGCGAGATTGAGATAAGCGGTACAGTATCTTCCAAGGGGAAAATCTGCGGGTTTGTGACTACTTCCTCCGGCGGGGTTTCTCCTCCCTATACGGGAGAATATGAGGTTACTCCCAATGTTCGAAATGATATTGTGCTATACACACGAAACAAGCTAATGACGGAGAATGTGCTTGTAAGAAAAATATCGCAGCATGAGGTAACAAACCCCAGCGGTGGAGAAACGCTTATTATAGGAGGAGATTAAAATGGCAATCAACAAAATCGTAATCGGCAACGAGGTGAAAATCGACCTTACTGCCGATACTATAACTTCAGAAAGTATGCTTAAGGGCTTTACCGCGCACGACAAATCCGGTGAAATCATTGAAGGCTCGTGCAGCTATGATGTGGATTCGTCCGACGCAACAGCAGCGGCGGCAGAGGTGCTTGAGGGCAAGACTTACGCCGCTCGTGGTAAAATCTTTACGGGAACAATGCCGAACAAAGGCTCTGTCAACGGCTCAATTTCCGAGGTTGACGGGGAATTTGCTATTCCGATGGGCTTTCATGATGGTTCGGGAAAGGTATCCATCAGCGCAACAGAACAGGCGAAAATCATACCCTCAAATATCAAGAAAGATGTAACTATCCTCGGCGTTGTAGGAACACACGAAGGCAGCGAGGCAGTTAATGCCCAGACAAAGAGCGTTCAGCCGACTTTTGACGAACAGACTGTTCTTCCCGATGAGGGGTATGATTACCTTTCTCAGGTTACGGTTGCAGCCATTCCCGTGACTGAAACCGAGAACAGCGCGGGTGGAATTACAGTTACTGTCGGAGCGTGATTATATGGCGGTAAATAAAGTTGTAATAGACGGTGTAACTGCCATTGACCTGACTAATGACACGGTGTCTGCCGATAAACTCCTTAAAGGGATTACCGCGCACGATTCTTCGGGAAATCGGATAGTCGGCACAATGGGCGGTGACAGTCTGCTCCCGAAACCCTATGCATTGACGGACTTTTGGGATTTTACTCAAAACGTTGATACTGACAGGAATTCATGGAAAAGTCTGATGAGCGAAAAAACCATCACAGGCAGCGGGGATCTGACGCATTCAGCGGATTTCATTCAATTTTCAGAGCAGTTTATCTGCGAATACTACCCGTTGTATGCTTTCACCGTGTATGCGATTATCCGCGCTCCCGAGTATGTCGGCGGCTGTTATGACTTGATCGCAACATCATACGGGAACACACCGTACTTCAATGTTGGTTCGTACAATGGTGCATTTGATATAATAACAAGTTTGCAAGCACAGCAGATGTTGTATACAAATGTTCCCGCCTATGGCGAGTGGCACGTTGTTGCTATGACCTTTGAAGGCACTTGTAATTATGGCA
>JBJESC010000360.1:0-1988 GCA_051882615.1 Oscillospiraceae bacterium | reverse complement strand
CGTGGAGACTTCGGGTTGCGTTCTTGGTGAACGTCATTATTGCAAGAGAATCTGCGGGAATATTGTTATCTTTGGTGCTAATCAAACGAATTATACGCTCGACCAGAACGAAGGTCTTTCCGCTTCCTGCTGCCGCTGTGACAATAGTGGATTGTCCGATTACGGCGTCAACGGCTTTTTTCTGTTGGGGGTTCAGTATTTCCTCGTTTGTTGCCATATCGTTTCTCCTTATTATTCCGTGTTATACTTTGACCGGTACTTGAGGTCGATTTCGGCTGTTACTTTTCCCGCATTTTTGCATATATCGCCAAAACGGCAGAAATGGCAGGGATCACTTTTGGACTTTTTACCTGTAAGGTCTGTTCCTTCCTCAATATGACACAGAGGGATAGCGTCCACGCTGCCCGAAAAGAGAACGTCCAGTTTTTCTCTAAGAAACTCAATTGTGTCGTTTCTGAGTTCATCGAACTTATCTGCTTCTATTGAGTTAAGGTCGTTATGCTCGAACGCCTCGCCGAGCTTTGCGAGATATGCTCTGTATTGTTCGCATTCCTTCTGCTGTTCGGGGGTGAGGGAAGACGGCTCGGCTGAGAGAAGCTCGGCTTTTCCTTCCTCTTCGGCAATTCTTTTGAGAATAAATTCTTTGTAATTTCTCAAATCGTTGTCGGTGTTTTCGTCTTTTACAAGAAGAGAGCTCTCGTGATGATTTATTGCAAGAAGCTTGAACGGACTGATTTCGCTGTCTTGTGCGCCGCTGCTTTTCGAGGGAATGTAGCTCAGTCCTCCGGCGGTAAGTGTAACCGTGGGATTGCTTTTGTTTGCGTCAAGAAGCGCTATGAGGTACAGCAGCATTTGTATGTTTATTCCGTTAAGCGCGTTACACAGATTGAAGGTGTGAACGGAGCTTTTGTAATCAACCGCGCGGACATAGGTTTTGTCCTTTCCACCATCGTTTATCGTGAACATATCAACTCGGTCAATCCGTCCCGTAATCAGCACGGTCAGTTCGTCGTCAATTTTGACTGCAAGAGGCGCGGTAAGGAGGTAGGACTCTGTTTTCCGACCTTCTTCCGCAGTTTTGGGGAGAGCCTCCTCCGCCTCGGAATAAAGCTCCGCTGACGGCAATTCGGAGGAAATTTTCCCATCATTGTCGGTTATGTAATTCTTTTCATCGGACTTTTCCAGGCTCAGCTCAAAGAACTTCGGACGATACCCGCGGGAGTAGAATTCCGCCTGCATGGAGATAAGTACATCCACCGCGGAATTAGCGATATTCTCGAACAAAAAACGGCTTCGCGCGTCCTCTGCGAAGGTGTTGTTTGTTTCCAGCTCGCAGTATTCCGCGAGGTAGTGCTTCACAAGCGCGGTAAGCTCCGCTCTGTTCAGTCCGCAGAGCTTTGTCAAATCTCCGCTGTAATTTTTGATAGTCTTTTCCAGAACGAAGTGAATTGCGTCGCCGCGCTTTGAACTGTTGAATGTTCTGCGGTTTTTCTCGCGCACGCCAAGCCCCTGTTCAACGAAAAACGAAAATGGGCAAGCACTGAGTTTTTCAATTGAAGTCGCGCCCATTTTGTTCGGGAAAAGCAGTCGGGCGTATTCGGGAGAGATAGCGTGTTTTCCGATGTTTTCGGCGTTTTCGGCGGTTGCTTGGTGCTCTGAGCGGATTGTGTTCAAACGCTCTACAAATTCTTTGCAGTTGTTTTCAATGAGCGCGTTTTTTAAAACCTCATTTTCGTAAGTGTTGTCCTTAATATGCATTGCGAAGCGCGATTTCGCAGCGCGTTCGCTCCGACAGTAAAATTCGTTTCCGAACGATGACGCTGATTTGATTTTCAGGTCTTTGAACAGCGCTTGACACTTTCCCATTATTTCCGACAATTCGGTTCTGTCGCCCTGAGTGTTTGTTTCGGGGCAGGAGAGACAGAGGTATTCCGTAGGCAGAGTGAGCCCGAAAAGGGAATGACGGCAAAGCAGATTGAGAAAGAGTT
>JBJESC010000359.1:0-7679 GCA_051882615.1 Oscillospiraceae bacterium | reverse complement strand
AGAGAAAAGTACAGATGCGAGGAAACGGCATATTGGCTAGGCTTTGTGCCTGCCAAATATGCCGTTGACGAAGCAGATGTGCCTTTATCGACAGACTGAACCGAGGCTTTTCAAAAGTCTCGGCTTTATTATTGTTGTTAGGGAACAAAAGCATTATTCCACAGGAACGCCCGCCAACTTGGTATAATCGTATGTTTCACGCCTTGTTTCCACGCCGTTCTCGTCATAGTGAATCAGTTTTGCCAGACGTTCAAATTCATTATACTCACGGATTTCAGAATTTTCAAGCGTTTCCTTTCCGTTTTCATCAACGGAGTAGCAAGTTTCGGTGTGAATGCTGCCGTCATACTTATAGTAAATGTTAATTACATTTTCTTTATCGGTGAAATACCAATGGTGCTGACAGAAAGTTAATTTGTCATCATCGTTGTATTCAAAGAAAAGCTCATAGTTAAGCTCATCATTCTCGTCATAACTTGCGATGTAAGTATTTCTGCCCTTTTCGTCATATTTATGGTCACTGTGTTTTTTCTGTTCTGCCGCAAGCTCCTCGTCTGTTGTCCACCTGTAAACGCTATAACTTCGGATTTCATCGCCCTGCTCGTTGTAATCCGTTATGCGGGTATTTAACAGCCCACCGCCGCCGTAGTACTCCTTCTTAATCTCCAAGCCGTTTTCATCGTAATAATAGACATCATAACTGCTTGTATCGCCATAGAATTTCACCTTGACATTGCCGTTTTCATCGTAGATATATGAGTATTCACCATCGGTTTCTTTCTTTTCGCCCGTTTCAATATCGTAGGGATAGACTTTTATGATATTGAAATACTTGTCGTAATAATAATCAGACTGATGAACTAATTCACCGTTATCATATCTCTTATAGGTGCAAAGATAAACCCGTTCGATAACAGGGAGTTCATCGGGGATTTGAATTCCGCTCGGCAACGCGACATCGGACGAGCCACTGTCGCCAGTTTCGCCGCTCTGCCCGCTGTCCGAAGAATCCTCGCTCTCAATATTCATCGGACGTTCGGGAGCGGGGTTCTCCCAGCCTTGCTCGGAACTTGTATTCTCACCATTCCCACTGCACCCCGCAAGCAACACCACCATAAGTGCGGGAATTATCACTAAAAGTTTTCTCATTGATGTTCCTCCTTATCCGTGCAGTCCATAATTTTTCCGCCATATCAACTTTAAAAAAATTTACTTACATCAATATAATCCTCACAACCTTTAAAATAGTATCTAAAATATGGCGTTCTACCGCTTAAAGTTGTTTGCATATCATCTAATAATTCATAACTGTATTCTATATGATTCGAGGCAATTTTTTCTTTGCATTCTTTCACAATATCGGAAGGAACAAAACAACAAATAATACAACCATTTGTTAAATAATATTCATCAACAATTTCTTTAACATAAGCTGCCGTTCTGTCATAATCAGAATTAAATTCATTTATATCAAATACGAACCAAATAGTACTTAAATTATCTTCCGGTAATGCATTTGTAAAATTTTTAATAGTTGCTTCATTTGCCGACAATATTTTAGAATCATAAGTACTTGAAGTACCTCTAACATATATTTCAACGGCAAAATTATCAACATATTTTGACAATATTTGTTCAGCTTTAATTACCATTTCCCTCCTGACAATTGATTGAATATATGTGTCGTACATAGACCTTCTTCGTTTTTCATCTTGTCCAAAAACATCTACTTCGATTTGAAAAACAATATTTTCATCGAACAGGGGCGAGCAATAAGCTAATAAAATAGGATTGGCATCCCATGACGAACCACCTCTGAGAGCTAATTTTTTTACTTTAAATTCCTCACCATATTTTTTCTGCAATTCATCTTGTATATACTCAGTTGTTTCGCTCTTAGTCATACCGTCCCAGTATTCTGTAAAAAAATTGATAACTTTACACCCCGACAGCGTCATAACCGTCAACAGAGCAAGCATTATAGCTAAAAGTTTTCTCATTGGTATTCCTCCCTCCGTATGCACATTGTTATCAGACTTTCGGCGGTGCGATTTCGTAGTCCTCAGAGTTCATCGCCCGTACCACCGCCTTGATTATCTCGGGCTGGGTGACTTTGACCGTGCTTCGGTCGAAGAGTGCCAATCCGTTATTGCCATTCCAGCCGTTGTCCCAAATCACGGGAATACAGCCGTTCCTGTGCGCGGAATGTACGATATATTCGTACCAATACCGCCGATATTCCCCGAATGTGCTGCTGATATGCGACTTATCCCCTACGCCAAGCTCGCCTATAATCACGGGATAACCCGCGCTCACAAAGCGCTCGTTCAATCGCTTCATCTGCTCGTCAGCGTACTCCTCCTGCCCCCAGCTGTCCTTGTTTGACACAGCGTATTTACCCCATTGCGTAGTGGCAGTGCCCATATTCTCGTCAAGAGTGAAGTTGTAGGGGTCGTAATAATGCACCGAAATCATCAGCCGCTTGCCGTCCGCCGTACACCCCGTATCCTCGGGTATCTTAAAGCCGTAATCTCCCGCCGTGTAGCCGATATTCGTGTTCCAGCCGGGGATAATCAGCCAGCGCTTGGCATTATTTCCGCCGCTGTCCCGCACAGTATCAACGAAAATGCTGTTGTATGCGTTAATATTCTCGTAACCAACGGGATTGGGGTTGCCGTAGGTGTTGTCAAAAACCTCGTTCATCGACTCAAAGATAAGGTGTTCGTCATAGTCCTTGAATTGCTCGGAAATCTGCGCCCACACCGCGCGGAACTTTGCCTTAATCTCGTCCTGATTGCCGTTCACGCACAGCAGCCAGCTGTTCTGCACCGTGTAATATGCGTCCCCGTGAATGTTAATCACCGCATACATATCGTTCTTGACAACGCAGTCCACAACCTCCCGAATACGGTCAAGCCACGCCTTGTCAATCGTATAATCGGGCGCAGAGCCTATTTTCAGAAGATACGACACGGGAATTCTCACCGTGGAAAATCCTGCCTCCTTCACCGCCTTGATTAAGTCCTCGGTGATTACGGGATTTCCCCAAGCCGTTTCGTTCGGAATACCGTTGATGGAGGCTTCAAGTTGGTTTCCGAGGTTCCAACCAAGTCCCATTTCGCAAGTAATTTCCGCTGCGTTAAGGTCAACCCAATCGCCGTCCTCGGGTACTTCAATCGGTCTGCTGTCGGAGGATTGTTCCGAATTCTCCGTTCCGGAAGAAATCGGAATACTTGTTTCCAAGGAATCCTCGCTGTATTCATCAAGCGGCACACACCCCGCTGTTATTGCCAAAGCAGCCGCCAATGCGACCAATATCGGATACAGTTTTTTCATAGCAACCTCGCTTATCTGCGGCAAGAGCCTGCACCGCTTTTCCTGAACGAACACGTTTCCCTAAGATTACATTCAGCGCAACCCCGCACCTTTGCGCGTGTGCCCTCGGTTGATAATCCCACTATTCCCACAATGGATTTCTGCGGAGTAAGCATATTGGAAGCCGTGCAGGAAACACCAATTTTCCGCGTTGCGTCCACACATTCCACGAGCTTCGGGAGTATTTCAAGCGGAAAATCCCCGTATCCCGCTGCGTAGCACCAGGTCGCGGAATATCCGCTCATTCCGACAAGGATTTCGCGCTGAGCCCGCTCGGACACCTGTTCCACGAGAACGCTTGCCATAGCGTCCGAAACAAGCCCATACAGCCCGTCCGTCAGCGTCTGCATTTTGAGGAACCTGTCCACGGGAGCCGAGAGCGTCACCGCCAGCACCGCCGCCTTGTCGCAGCCCTCAACGTGCTTCGCAATGTCCTCTCCCACAAACGAAAAACCGCACCCCGAAAGCGACAATTCCCCGTTCTCCCGAACCAAGTCGAACACCCGCCAAACGTATCTCGGTGCGGCACACGAAAGCAACCCCGCCTCGCACTCGTCCATCACATAGGACAGCCGCTCGTCGGGTTCGCCGTTGTGTCCCATATAGCGCAGGGCTTCTTCGCGGTTAATCTCCATACTCTATCCCCCATTCGCAAAATCGGCTGAGTGAAACACACAGCCGATTTTCTTCAAATACTAATTTTTGACAACGCTCGATACACACTCGCTGATTTTGCGGGCAACATAAGGATTATTCATCGTGTAGAGGTGAATTCCGTCAACACCGTTTGCCGCAAGGTCAACAATCTGGTCAACCGCATAGGCAATACCCGCGTCGCGCATTGCCTCGGGATTATCGCCGTATCGTGCCATCAATTTAGCAAACTTGGGCGGCAGACTTGCTCCGCCGAGCACCACCATTCGCTGAATTTGCTTTGCGTTGATACACGGCATAATCCCCGCTTCAATCGGCACGTTAATGCCCTTTGCGCGAGCCTTTTCGAGAAATCTGTAAAACACAGAGTTGTCGAAAAACAGCTGGCTCATAAGGTGAGAAGCGCCCGCATCAACCTTAATTCGCAGATTTTCAATATCCTCGTCCAGCGAACCCGATTCGGGGTGGCTCTCGGGATAACAGCCGCCCGAGAACGAAAAGTCCGAGCGCTGCTTCATATATGTAATCAAATCCGAGGCGTGTTCAAAATCCTTCTTCGGAGGAACATCGGGGTTGATGTCGCCGCGCAGAGCGAGAATATTCTCAATTCCGCTTGCCTTGAATTCGCCGATAATGCGGTCAATATCCTCTTTTGTGGAATTCACACAGGTGAGGTGCGCAATGCTCTCGGTGTGATATTTCTCCTTGATAGTCTGTGCAATCTCGCGCGTAGAACAGCCGGGAAGCGAGCCTCCCGCGCCCGTTGCTCCGCCCGCATTGTAGGTTACGCTGATAAAATCGGGGTGGAGGTCCGTAAGCTCGTCAAGCGTTTTGAAAATCGTCTCAACAGAGGATTCTTTCTTCGGCGGAAATATTTCAAACGAGAACACAGTTCTCCCGCTTTTAAAGAGTTCGGGAATTCTCATACATTCCCCTCCTTGTACGCCTTAAGCGCACGAGCGAGCTGGTCGGGACAGGAGGTCGGTCTGGGACCGCAGTGAATTCCCTCCAGACGTGCAATAATATCGTCAACCTTCATTCCCTTTACAAGCGAGGAAATGCCCTGCAAATTGCCCGAGCAGCCGCCGATTACCTTGAGGTCAACCAGCACATCGTTTTCAATGGTAAAAAGCATTCTCTGCGAGCAAACGCCGCGAGGTGTAAATTCGTATGTCATAATAATACTCCTATCTTTAAATCAGCCGTTACCCTTTTCATTCCAGCAATCGGCAACCGCCTTTGCAACAGAGTCCGCAACGGACTTGTCAAGCGCGCTGGGAATGATGTACTCCACCGAGAGCTTGTCCTCGGGAACAAGTCCCGCAATTGCGTGAGCCGCAGCCAGCTTCATATCCTCGGTAATAGCCTTCGCGCGTACCGAAAGAGCGCCCTTGAACACACCGGGGAATACAAGCACGTTGTTAATCTGGTTGGGATAATCCGAACGTCCCGTGCCCACGATAAACGCGCCCGCCGCCTTTGCCTCGTCATAAGTGATTTCGGGATTGGGGTTCGCCATCGGGAACAGAATGGGCTTGTCAGCCATAGACTGAACCATATCCGCAGATACCAGATTGGGCTTGGAAACACCGACAAATGCGTCCGCACCCTTCATAGCGTCGGCAAGCTTGCCCTTGCGGTTGTTCTTGTTCGTGATTTTTGCCATCTCTGCGTGAGCGGGGTTGTCGTAATGCTCGTCACGGTTGATAATACCGTTTATGTCTACCATAATCAGGTCGCCGATACCGAGCTTGAGCAGGAACTTGCCGATTGCAATTCCCGCAGAGCCTGCTCCGTTGATTACAACGGTAATATCGGAGAGCTTCTTCCCCGTGAGCTTAACCGCATTGAGAAGCGCCGCACCAACGACAATCGCAGTTCCGTGCTGGTCATCGTGGAACACGGGAATATCAAGGCGCTGTTTCAGCTTCTCCTCAATTTCAAAACAGCGCGGAGCGGAGATGTCCTCCAGATTGATACCGCCGAAGCTGTCGGAAATAAGCTCGATTGTGCGGACGATTTCGTCAGCGTCCTTGCTCTTAACGCAAAGAGGGAACGCGTCAACTCCCGCAAACTCCTTGAACAGGCAGCACTTGCCCTCCATTACGGGCATTCCCGCAAGACCGCCGATGTCGCCCAAACCGAGTACAGCCGTACCGTCCGTGATTACCGCAACCAGGTTTCCTCTGCGGGTGTACTTATATGCAAGCTCGGGATTTTCCGCTATTTCAAGACAAGGCTGAGCAACTCCGGGTGTGTATGCAACCGACAAATCCTCGCGGGTTTTGATTTCCGCGCGGGAAATAACCTCAATCTTGCCCTGCCACTTTTCGTGCGCTTCAAGCGCTTTTTGCTTTATATCCATAATTCCTCCGATAACAAGGGCGTTAAGACCGAGAAACGGCTTTGCGCCCGATATTTTGCCAAACAGCGTTATATATTTCCGGACATCATTTTCGGCGGCTGTCGAAACCAAGCCGCCGTATGATCTCCTTATTTACGGGAATTGATAATTCTCATCAGCTGATCCTCGGGAGTGGTCAACGAACCAATCTGTATTGCATAGTGGTTGTAGAACCCGTGGAAATCCGAGCCGCCTGTTGCGATAAGATTGTGCTTCTCGCAGATTTCAAGAGCGTCCTTCTGGAACTGCTCGTCTGCGCTTGAATGCCAGACCTCCGCGCCGTCAATCGCGCCCTCCGAGGCGAGCTCTTCAAGAAGCTCAAGATTATCGAAAACCTTCGGGTGAGCCATTACGGAAATACCGCCCGACGCCTTGATAAGCGTAGTCACGAAGCGAACATCGGGATAGAAATCCGCTTCCTGACGCACCTGCTCCGCGCACAAGCCTTCCTTAGCGTCAAACAGCTCGTCATAAACATCGCCGTAAAGCTCCGTGGTATAACCATAGTCCATCAGCGCATGCATAATGTGGCACTTGTAGATTGCCTTACTGCCGAGGGAGTAGCGCAGAATGCTCTCCAGAGAAATAGGATATTTCTCAAGGACGCGCATTGCGAAGCTCTTTCCAAGCTTCATTCGCCCCTCCGAGGTTCTCAGGCACAAGCCCTGCATTCTGTCGGGCTTTGCGGGATTGTAGCAGATAATATGTACCTTTTTTCCTCTCGCTCCGTCAAAAGCGGAGAATTCCGCGGCGGGAATGACGTTGACATTGTAGCGCTTTCCGACAACAGCCGCTCTGGAAATAGAAGCGAAGCTGTCGTGGTCGGTAATTGCCAGATGACGCACATCATTACGGTCAGCCTGCATAATTACATCAGAAATTCCGAGCGAACCGTCCGAGATAGTAGTATGGCAGTGCAAATCAGCTTTCATAAAAACTCTCCGTTCAAACCGGTGTCCGGAAGCCGTTTTGCTCCCAAACATACCCTTTTAATATTATATCACAATTCGTTCAATATTTCAAGGGGTTTTTATTTTTAACAATTATCTGTTAAGAATTTTGTGGAAATCAAACAAATTCAACAAGAATTGTTCTTCTCAAAAAAAATTAGGGAATTTTTATAAAAACCTCTTGACAAACAGCAGGGTATGTGATATAATATTTCTTGTCATTGAGATGGCAATATGCGCTAGTAGCTCAGCTGGATAGAGTATCTGGCTACGAACCAGAGGGTCGGGGGTTCGAA
>JBJESC010000358.1:0-2010 GCA_051882615.1 Oscillospiraceae bacterium | reverse complement strand
AAAAGATGTTACGAAAAATAGTTTTATTCGTATATATAGTCAAGAAATAGATTTTCGGAGGGATGAAAATGAAAAACGCTAATGATAAGATGATTAAAGATATTCTGGGCAGAGTATTTGAAGGAACGAAGAAGAGCTTCTCGTTTTCCGTTGATTTTACAAGTGGAAATGACAGCGTAAGCGTCAAGTTCGAGGACTATTTTGACGATACTTTAGCTCATGTTCAGCTTATGAGCGAAAAATCCGAGGACAAGAGATTTGCCTATGCTCAGGCTTTTGCTCTGAATGCAATGAATTTTGCTGCGCAGACCCGTGAAATGCACAAGCAGATTGACGAGTTTTTCGCAAATGAGAATAACCGCGGTCTGCTTGAGAAATACGGCATTTCCGAGGAGGAAAAGGCTGAAGTCGGCAAGCAAATCAAGGATTATGTTTCCGAAACTCTTTCCGTAAAGGGTAAGACTAAGGAAGAAACCGATTTTGTTGAGAAGACAAACGCTGTTTTCGACAAATCCGAAAACAATGTTGATTGTATGAAAGACACTCTGGACTATATCTCGAATGTAAACAGATACATCGAAAACGGATTAAGCGAAAAGGACGCGCTCAATTCGGCTTATAACGATTTGGCATTCCTGGGCGGTAATACCGATGTTGCAGAAGCGCTCTCGGGGGAGATTTCCACGCTCGCCGACTCGATGGATAAGGACAGCAAGGCGATTGAGAATAATATGCAGGATATTGCCAAGAACTATGTTGACGCGATAGACAGCAACGAGGTTACCGCACGTTCTTTCAGCGAGAGCTATCGCGCAAATCCTCAGAATTTGACGCAGGACGAAAAGACATGGGCACACAAGGTTTACGGCAGAATTATGCTCAACGCGTGTGATTTGGACAACGGTTGGGACGTTTTCGATATGGACGTAAGAAACTTCCGTTCTAACGGCAAGCAGATTTTCTCCGATGAGGAGTACGAAAGCGCTAAAGACGAAAGGGGCTTTATTACTCCCGAAAAGCAGCAGGAGATGGAGGAGAAGATTGCCGCAATGGTGGCTAACGGCGAGGAAATCACCGTTCGTAACAGAACTCCCGAAAAGTCTGTTGAGATAAACCCCTCCGAAGTGTGGGTGAAAAAGCCCTCGGAGAAGTATCTCTCCCGTTATCCCGACTCGCTTACTGCGGAGGATAAGCAGTGGGCGGAGGATATTACCACCAATCTGCTCTCTTACAGTGCCGCGTCAATGGGCGGACTCGGCGTGGAGCTGACCAGATTTATGGCAGACGGCAAGCAGATTATTTCCGAAGAAGAATATGAAAAGAACCTGCCGCTTGAGGAATACTCGAAGAAAATAGCAGAGAGAGTTGCTTCCGGTGCGGTTATGTCCATCAGAATGTCTGCTCCCGAGAGGTTGGGCACCAACGAGAGAACCGGCAGAACAGTCATAGCAATTCAGGAAGAGCCCGAATTGATGCTGATTGATATGTCGGAAATCGTTTCCGAAAAAGATCTCGTTACGCACGACGAGTTTGCGGCGCATTTCAAGGCGACTCCCGACAAGCTTTCTCCCGAGGATAAGGCGTGGGCGAGCGAGGCTTACGACAAGCTGTATTACGAGTCAATGGATTTGGGCAGAGGTTGGGACCCCAATACTGTTAAGCTTACAAGCTTCTGCGCTAACGGAAAGCAGATTGTATCTGATGAAGAATTTGCCAAGGCTTCGCCCGAGGAAATTGAGAATTTAAAGGCGAGAGTTGCATTCAGCGTTGCTTCGGGGGACAAAATCTCTGTTCAGCGCGAGGTTGAGGAAAAGACGGTTTCGTTTGACGCGTCGAGCATAAAGGTTCAGAAAGAAGCCAACAAGGAAAAAGCCGAGCCTGCCAAGACCGAGCCCGCTAAGACCGAACCTGAAAAATCCGAAATCGTAAATAATAATATAATATATGTTGATCCCTTGCTGACCAATGTAAGGCAGACGGCTGTTACTCCCGAAATTCTTGAAGCAAAGA
>JBJESC010000357.1:0-2016 GCA_051882615.1 Oscillospiraceae bacterium | reverse complement strand
TGCAACCGAGAATTATCCCAATGCGATTGAGGTGCTTCGCCTTACAAAAATTGGCGATAAGGGCGCGGTGCTGGGTGAGATGTTCTACTCTGCCGATGAGCGTAAAATTTACCTCTGCCCGCTTTCGATAATAACTGCTGACGGCGTGGCAAGACTTGTATAAGGGGGGAAAAACGACATGGATATTTCAAAATTCTACGAGCTGAGAACAAGGCTCTACAATACCGCCGCAGCAGGGTGTATGACGGTTTCGGAGGATTTCCGTCTGAAACGTGCGGTCGAGGAATTCAAGCCGCTTGCCGAAGCAAACAAGGCTTTCGCAAAATTGTACTCGCTGTGTGAAGCGCTATTGTCCTCCGATAAACCCGAGGGCGTAATTGCGGACTGTATTGCCCTTGCCGACGCTCTGGCGGTAACTCAGGGCGTGTTTGCCGACAATGCGGAAACTACTCCCGCGAACGGCGAATTTGCCGCAACAGAAAAGCCCGCTTCATCGCTTGATGCTATAACAACTCTTATCTGCAAAGGCGATTCTGATTTGTGGAAGCTCTCCGAGGAATACAAGGACACGCTGTGCGACCCGCGAATTGTAAGAGCGTTTATTTACGAATTAGAAAACGGAAAGTATGGCGACAATTTCCAAATCTTCTGCGAGATTATGTGCAAGCTTTGCGGAAAGGCTCTTGTACCCGAGATGAAAAAATCCATCAGGTACACGGGCAGAGTGCTTAAATACATCGCCAAGCTTTCGGGCAGCGAAGAAAACGAACTGTTCCGCACTATTGCGACAGACGAAAGCTACCTCGAAAAAGTGCGTATTGAAGTGATTTCCGCGCTGTCCTGTTCTCCCGAAAACGGCGAGCTTCTCGCCGAGATTTTCAATACAAGCAAGGGAAAAATCGAGGACGCGGCACTTATGACGCTTGCGGAAATGGACGCGCCCGAAGCAGAGCCTATTTTTGAAAAGCTGCTTCAAAAGTACAAGAAAAGCTATGCAGGAGCGGTTGCGGCTTCCTCGGGAAAGGCTTGCACGGAATTTGTGAGAAAGCACCTGCTCGGTCTGCTTGATGTTGCGGAGTACTCCGAGGACGCTAAAGCAAGGTCGGATGCGGCAATTGACCTTTCGGGCGATGCGACTACACTTCTGCAAAACAAAACCGATTTGGACGATGTTTTTCTGGGGCTTTCCACTCACCCCGAACGCGGCATGATCATCAAGGGTAACTGCATTTCCGCTCTCATGTGTGGAATGGTGGGAAAACACGGTGCCGCTGTCCGTGCGCAGATTAATCGACTTTACGAGAAAGCGCCCGATGTTTTCTGCCGTCCCAAGGCTTTCGCGGATTTCATAGAACACCCCGAAAAGGAGCCTGTTGTACCGGACAGCAAACTTGAATACTTCGTTTTAATAGGTTCGATTTCATACGTTCCGTTGCTCGGCAGTTACTTTTGGGCTCACGACCAGTATTTTAACAGTAGGATACTTCCGCTGCAACCGCTTGGCGAGAGAATTCCCGAGTGGATGTTGAACTATATTCGCACAAGGGGCGATTTGACGGAAAAGCTGTTCCGTGACATAGACGCGCCGAAACGAACGGATATGGTGAAAAAAGCCGAGAAGCTTGGTTTTAAGGGTGACACGAAAAAGGACGCGCTTAAAGCTGCGTTTGAAAATACGTGCAAGTATAATGACATTATTTCAAGCGTTATCAGGAGAAATCTTCTCGAAAATTGTTCGCAGGAGGATTACGAGCGAATCATAGCGGCGGGAACATACTTTGCGAAAAAGTGTATGAACACGTTCGGTGGGTACGGCATTGTTGCTCTGATAGAGCAAATGAACCAAGAGATGTCGAACGCAGAATATGCAGAAATGCTGAACACCTTTACCATAAATTCTTTGAAATTAAATAACGCCGCCGAAAGACAGCTTCTGTTCTTGTATGAAAAACACTTGCCGCCCGATGAAGTTGTCAGTGCGATGGAAAATCTGCTTGCGCGTGTTGAAAAGCTGCG
>JBJESC010000356.1:0-2028 GCA_051882615.1 Oscillospiraceae bacterium | reverse complement strand
TCTGCCGCCTCGGTGAAGTTTACCGCGTGGTCCGAAATACGTTCAAGGTCGCCGATGGTGTGGAGCAGGTTCGATACTATCTGACTATCCGTTTCGGAGAGGTTCTTGGAGCTGATTTTGAGGATATACGAGCCGATGTTATCCTCGTAGATGTCAATGGTGTTTTCGTTTTCGTTGATTTCCTGAGCAATCTTCGCGTCATACTGATTTATGAGACCAAGCGACATAAGCAGGGTTTTCTGGGTGAGCTGCGCCATCTTGAACGCAACGTTTCTGCACTGCTCAATAGCGATTGAGGGGGTATTGAGGAAACGCTTGTCCAGCATGGGAATTGCATGGTCTGCGTCCTCGGGATTGTCGCGTATCGTAAGGCAGGCGAGTTTTTCAAGCTGCTTGGTAAAGGGCAGGAACAGCGCGGTTGCCAGCACGTTGAAGGTGGTGTGGATAATAGCAATTCCCACGGAGTTGAGCTGTTCTTCCATAAATGGCAGTTCAAAGATAGCATTTATAATGTAGAACAGCGCCAAAAAGAAGATTGTACCGATTATATTAAAGTAGAGATGAACGATAGCCACGCGCTTTGCGCTCTTGTTGGCGCCGATTGAAGACAGAAGCGCGGTTACGCACGAACCGATATTCTGACCGAGGATAATCGGCAGAGCGATGGAATACGTAACAGTTCCCGTCTGGTTGGAAATTGACTGGAGAATACCAATCGACACGGACGAGGATTGAAGAACCGCTGTTAGCAGCGCTCCCACCAGAACACCCAGCACAGGATTGGAGAACATTGTCATTATGCTGCAGAACGCCTCGTTATCCTTAAGGCTTGCCGCAGCGCCCGACATCTGATCCATACCGAACATCAGCAGCGCAAAGCCCACGAGGATAGTGCCGACGGTTTTCTTCTTATCGGACTTGGTGAACATAGCCAGCACCAGACCAACTACTGCTATAACCGCAATAATCGTGTCCATGCTGAAAATCTTTCCAAGCAAGTCGCTGCCCTCGCCGCCGCTCAACGACGACAAGCTGACCAGCCAAGCGGTAGCCGTGGTACCGATATTCGCGCCCATGATTACGCTGATTACCTGCGACAGCTTCATCAGTCCCGAGTTTACGAAACCTACCATCATAACGGTAGTAGCCGCAGACGACTGAATCAGCGCTGTCACCAAAGCACCCAAAGCCACGCCTTTGAAGCGGTTGGACGTGAGCTTTTCCAGAAGAGTTTCAATACGACTGCCCGCGAACTTTTCCAATGAGCCGCTAAGCGTATGCATACCGAACATAAAAACGACAAGTCCGCCTATCATCGACAATATATCGTTAAAGCTCATAAAGCACTCCTTAATGATATTTTACATGGATTTTCGGTAATTTTTCATTTATCACTCAACAATGTAGAAAATTTTTTCCGAATTTAACCCGCTATTCTCATTATACAGGATTTTTTTGAAAATGTACAGGGGGTTTTGGCTTTTTTGTTAAATTTTCAGAAATGAAATCGTTTTTATTTTTTGCTTTCTCACCGGTTTTACTATTTCACAAAAAACGGAACGAACTATTTGGCGATAATTCACAAAAAAACATTGTTTTGATTAAAAAATATGTTGAAATTGGTGACAATTCATTTCAAATGTGTTATACTAATATTAATAAGAAAAATAGGAGGCGGTTATTATGGCTGACAAGATAATCACAATTTCAAGGCAGTACGGCAGCGGTGGAAGAGAAATCGGAAACAAGCTGGCAGAGAGAATTGGCGCGGATTTTTACGACAACAAGCTGCTCGAAGTAGCCGCCGAGAAGAGCGGTATCCACAAGAGCCACTTTGAGGATAACGATGAAAAGCGCCCGAACAGCTTTCTCTACCTGCTTTCGACAACGTACGGTCAGGGCGGAGTGCCGTTTGACGATACGCTTTTCTTCGCACAGCTGAACTCTATCCAGAAGATTGCGTCCGAGGAGCGACCGTGCGTTATTATCGGGCGCTGCGCCGACTATGTACTAAAAGACATGGACAAT
>JBJESC010000355.1:0-7833 GCA_051882615.1 Oscillospiraceae bacterium | reverse complement strand
GCCGGTGCGACCGGCAGCGTTTTCGTCCCTACTATTCGGTAGGGGCGATTTTTTTTGCTTGGAGCAGAAAAGTCAAAAATATTTCTTTTTTCACTTTACAACCGCCGTTTTTTATGCTACAATAAAAACGTGGAGGTGTTCTTATGGACGATAAACTGAAAAAAAGCGCCGAGAACGAGAAATCCCCCCAATCTGCCAATGAACAAATCAAGGAGAACGAGGAGAAAATCTTTGATATGAAACAGGAGCTTGAGGATTATCTCGAAGAGCAAGGAATTTATATCCGGCAATAATGGCGCAGCCCTCAAAGTAATTTGGGGGCTTAATTTGTTGTTGATTTTGAGTATTATAACAGTGGGAATTTTCTAAAAAAGGAGACGGATTTATGGAAAAGATTCATTTAAGCGGCAGCAGCGTGTTTTTTGATGATAAGGAGCTGAAATTCCCCGCATCATATGAGAATTTGATTAGCGTTTTGGGCGAACCTGACAGGGTTTATACTCAGGAAATCGGTGTGGAGAAAACCGTGTATATTTATGATGAGATTGGCATTTCGTTCGACCAGTCAAAAGACAGCCTCAAACGTCTCAAATCCCTTAAGGCGTATGTAGATGACGAACATTGCATAATCTACTTTAAGATTTGCTTTCGTGATAAGGCGAAGGTACACGCTTTCTGCGAGAGCAACACTCCCACAGGACTTTGCAAAGCGAAGATTACTCACGCAATGCAAGTCGGCGATGATAATAAGCCGATTCCGCTCTCTTTCTTGTTCGACAGGGCGAAAGCCGGTAACTTCTCCGTTATTGCTTGGAGCGAAGATGATGTAAGGGGAAAATACAAAGGCTCCACCGATTCTCCCGAATGGAACTGCACGTTCAGCTTTACTCCGCCCGAGCCGGAGAATTTCGTTCAGAGCTACAAGCTGAAGAAATGCAAGGAGGAAGTTCTGGAGTTTACCGACATCAATTTCAAGCTGGCGGTGGTTCAGCAGCTTATGTACGAGAAAAAATTGCTGGAGCCGATTTTCGATATCTACCGTTTTGCGGAATTGTACGATGGCACCCCCATTGACACCGACTCCGAAAAGATAATAAAGCCCGCACTGAACTGGTTCAAGAAACTTCCTGTTCCGAAGCGGCTTGCAGCCGAGATAGAGTTTATCCGTTCGGACGGAGGAGACGATATTTATATGAACATTATTCCTCAATGGGACGGTGAGGACGATGTGTTCGATATTAAATCCGTTACTCCCGAGGAGATTAAGCAGTTCCCGAATTTGAAGTCCGTGGCTGTTTTTGCGAACGGCGAGGTTCTTGAAGTCTTTAAAAGCTGCGGTATTGAAATTGAGCATTAATCCACAAAAACAAAATTTTTCGCCGTATTCGATTTATCCGGATACGGCGTTGTTTTTCAGTAGTTTGCTTTCCCATTTGCCTTGTTGTATTTTCGGTAAAGTTCAAGGCATTCGGCGCGGTCTGTTTCGGTGAAAAGCTGTTCTTTGAGCTTGTCGCTGTCCTCGTAGAAGCGCTTGTCCCGAAATCCGATTATCTCGGTATCGTCAATATTGCAGCCGTAGTAGACTTTCGTGATGTTAGCCCATAAAATCGCGCCGAAGCACATAGGACAAGGCTCACCTGTGGTGTATAGTTCGCACCCCGAAAGGTCGAAGGTTCCGAGATTTTTGCAAGCGTCACGAATTGCCATTACCTCTCCGTGGCAGGTGGGGTCTTTCAGTTTTACTACCTGATTATGTCCGCGCCCCACAACCGCACCGTTTTTCACAACTACGCACCCGAAAGGTCCGCCCTCTCTGTTTTTTATGCCGTTCTCGGCTTCTTCAATGGCAAGCCTCATAAATTCGTTCATAGGTATGCTCCTTAAGTACTTGGTTTATGATTCATTATATCATATTTCCATCGAAAAAACAAGTCAACCGCTTAAAAAGCCGCATTATGTCGATATAAGCTGCATAAAGCTATTGACAAAAATTCCGAATTATGCTAAAATGATATCAAAAATAACCCATTATCGGGATAGTATGGACGTTTGAGGGGAAAGTGTCGAAGCAATGGGAACCGAAAAGATTGACTATGAACGCTGGCAACGACTGATTAAGAAGTCCCTGTTTGGAATGGCAATAGCGCAGTTTGTGGTGGAAGTCATTGTGAATATTCTGTTGTTTGTAACTCGTCAACAGGGGTATAACGAGGATACGATAGTCGGTAAGTTAATCCGCTATCAGCTCCTGACCACTTTGTTCAATGCTGCTGTTATTTTGCTCTGTCACGTTCTGTGTAAGAAGGTGAAAAGCGACGAGATTAAGAAGTACATATTGACCTTTTCAATGAGTTTGATATGCTTTAATGTTGCGTATTCTCATTATCAATTCGCGCCTACTTTTCTGACATTTGCCATCCCGCTTGTCTTTACCATTATGTATGAAGATAAGAAGATGGCTTGGAGAGTAACCGCTGTGGATTTAGCAATATTAATGCTTCCGTTTATTGCGCGAGGAATAGATCCGGTGTACAACACGGACATTGTGCCCGAGGCGATTATTTCAACGGCGATTTTGCTGCTGCTTACCCTGTTCTGCACCTTTGTAATAGATGTTTTGGTTACCAGACGTCGGGAGCTTAACGAAGCGCTTGTGCAGGCGGAAAAGGCGAAATACGTTGACGAGATGAACGAAAAGACACGCCAGCTTCAGCTCTTGTCCAGACAGATTTTCGAGGCGATTGCCAAGGCGATTGACGTCAACGACCCGTACACCGCAGGACACTCCAGACGAGTTGCGCTGTATGCCAAGATGATTGCTTATCGAATGGATTTTCTCCCTGACGAAATTGATGAAATATACTATGCGGGACTTATCCACGATGTTGGAAAACTCGGTATTGACAACAAAATTATCAACAAGAACGGTAAGTTGACCGATGATGAATTTAACGAAATTAAACGTCACCCCATGTTCGGCTATGAAATTCTCAAGAGCATCTCGATAAAGGGCAAGTTTGCAGACGGCGCCAGGTGCCACCATGAGCGCATTGATGGCAAGGGATATCCGGATGGGCTTAAGGGTGACGAGATTTCCGTTCTTGCGAAAATCATTGCCGTAGCGGACGCGTATGACGCTATGACCAGTAAGCGTTCCTATCGCGATATTCTCCCGCAAGAGGTAGTACGCGAGCAGATTGAGCGGGGAATGGGCACTCAATTTGACCCCGAGATTGCACAGATTATGCTGGATATGATTGACTGTGATACCGAGTATCGTATGCATCAATAAAAAAATGCCGCAGGCTTTTGCTTGCGGCATTTTCATAATGCAATTTTTCTTGGCGTGCAGATGACTGCCACAGTATGTGAAATATTTCTGTTATTCCTGCAAAATATTCAAGCCTTACGGCGAGGGGGCGTTATTTCCTGCGGACTGAATTCAGAAAATCCGCAAGCCGCAGCTGCTGTTCATCGGAAAGGTGTCCCAGAGCGCTCATAAGCTGAGGAACTATTCCTACCGTTCGGGACAGTTCCGTTTCTAATGATTGCCCCGTTTGGTCTGTAACTCCCGCCAGATAGTCAAGGCTTACATTGTAAAACTTCGCGTAGAAAACAGCCGTGTCAAGCGGCATAACGCGTTCGCCGTTCTCATAGCGAACATAGGTTTTTGTTACTATATAGCCGATTTTGGCGGCTCTCTCCTGAGTGAGCGCGTGAAACTCGCGCAGTTCCTTTAATCTGTTCACAAAAAACACCTCCCTCATTAATTCTACAAAAAAAGACCAAATGGTCTTGACATTATAGTACAAACGTGCTATAATTCAATCAGACCAAATGGTCTTATTTCATTATTCCCCATTTGGGAAAAGAATAAAAGGAGAGAGTTATGTTTACAAAAATAGGAAATGTCGTTCTATGGATTGTGGTAATTGCCGGTTTTATCGGTTCATTGATACTTGGCATATTTCTGGGGATAACAGCAGGCAATGGTTTTATAGGTTTTCTGATTGTTATCCTTGGATTGATAGTCACGCTTATTGTCAATATGATTTTTGGAATAATCATTGAGATATCAAAGAATGTTATGAGGACAGCGAATAACACCAACAAAAGCCGTGAATTGCTTGAAAAGATGGTGTTAGGTTATGTGGACGATACATTAGATAATAAGGAGGCAAACAATAAAACGTGGACTTGCCCAAACTGCGGAGATAAAAATAAAGATTATTCTATTTATTGTAAATGCGGAACGCATAAACGTGCATCTGAGAGAAAATGGTACTGTTCAAGATGTGGTCAAAAAAATGAAATGTCAGACACACATTGTACCGCGTGCGGTCAAAAAAGGTTTAATGTCCCTGAAAAAATTATCTTCTGGACTTGTAAAGAGTGCGGCGAACAGAATGATATGTTTTCCTATACCTGCAAGAAGTGCCACAGAGGTAAAAACTGATACATACAGCAATCCCCCAAGCCACAACTTGGGGGATTTTTCATATTCGCGTTTTTAGTCCCGCTTATTACGGTTGTAGATTATCATCAGCCCTTTAAGGAGCAGCGTATCGTCAAGGATAATGTCCGTTCTTCGGCAGAGGGGGATTACCACTCCCGAAAGCCCGCCTGTTGCGATTACGGTACACTTTTCGCCGAGCTCCTCCTCCAGCCTGTCCACCATTCCGTCGATAGCACACGCGTTGGAGTACATAATGCCGCTTTTCAGGCAGTCGATAGTGTTTGTGCCTATCGTCTTTTTCGGCTTCTCAAAGGCGATTTTCGGGAGCTGTGCCGTGCGTGAGATAAGTGCGTCTGTTGAGACCGCCATACCCGTCATAATCACGCCGCCGATGTAGTTCTTCTTCGCGTCGATTACGGAAAGCGTGGTTGCCGTGCCCATATCAATGATAATCATAGGCGCTGGGTACTCCCGAATACCCGCAACCGCGTCCACCACGAGGTCGCTTCCCAGCTGAGCGGGGTTGTCAATCAGGATACTCAGTCCCGTTTTAATCCCGGGGCCTACCACCATCACCTTAACCCCCGTGAGCTTCACTATCGCCGCCTTAACCGTATTGGTAACGGACGGAACAACTGACGAGATGATAGCGCCGTCAATAGCGCTTACGTCAACACCGTTCATATCAAGCGCGGTGCGGATAGATACCGCGTATTCGAGGTCTGTTGCCGTCTGATTGGTAGCAATTCGCTCACGAAAAAGAATTTTGTCGTTCTCGTCATTTGCACAGCCGAGGACGATATTCGTGTTTCCTATATCAACCGCAATTATCATTGTGTACTCCTTTTATAATGCTTTGAGGATATTGTCGAGGATAATATGAGCGGCTTTTTCCTTGCTCATAAGCTCCAGCTCCGTTTCGCTGTCCTTTGTGATAAGCGTGATGATATTCGTGTCCGTGCCGAAGCCCGCACCTGCCGTGCGCAGACTGTTCGCGCAAATCATATCGCAGTTCTTGGACGAGAGTTTCTTGCGTGAATTCTCAATCACGTTGTCCGTTTCCATTGAGAAGCCGCAGATAAACTGTCCCTCGCGCTTGTGCTCTCCGAGGTGTTTAAGAATATCCTTGGTGCGTTTAAGTGCGATACTCATATCGTCATCGGACTTCTTCAGCTTGCTGTCCGCAGTCGTAACGGGCGTGTAGTCCGCAACCGCCGCCGCTTTAATGATAATGTCGTAATCATAGGAGTGCGCTGTTACCGCGTTGAACATATCCTCCGCGCTTATGACGGGGACTACGTTCACGAACGGTGGGGGAGCGACCTCTGCGTGAGCGGCTACCAGAGTAACCTCCGCTCCGCGCAGCATCGCCGCCTTTGCGAGCGCAAACCCCATTTTCCCCGAGGAGTGGTTGGTGATGAACCGCACGGGGTCAATTGCTTCGCGCGTTGCTCCCGCTGTTACCAGCACTTTCTTGCCTTTGAGGTCTTTTTCGAAAGCAATCTCACGGAGGATATATTCGAGAAGCTCCTCGGGCTCGGGCATTCTTCCGTCGCCGCTGTCGCCGTTAGCGAGCATTCCCGTTTCGGGCTCGACTATTTCGTAGCCGAAACGGCGGAGCTTTTCGATGTTGTCCTGAACGATAGGATTGTGGTACATATTGTGGTTCATTGCGGGGGAGACCAGCTTCTTGCAGGGACACGCCATAACCGTTGTGGTGAGCATATCGTCCGCTATGCCGTTCGCTATTTTCCCGATAACGTTCGCAGAAGCGGGAGCAATCATCACCAAATCAGCCTGTTTTGCAAGCGCAACGTGCTCCACGCTGTATTGGAAATTACGGTCGAACGTGTCGATAAGGCACTTGTTCTGCGTAAGCGTTTCGAGCGTTATGGGGTTGATGAAGTTAGTCGCGTTCTGAGTCATCAGGACGTGAACGTTACAATGGAGCTTTTTCAGCATACGCGCGAGCGTTGCTATTTTGTATGCCGCAATACTTCCCGTAAGGGCGAGGACAACGGTTTTTCCTGTAAGCATTTTCTTCTCCAATCTGAAAACTTTAAAATAAACCGCTGGTATTCCACAGCGGTTTATTGATTGTAAGTATTATTCTACGGCTTTCTTTTCGGCTTTTTTCGGAACGGTAATAAGCTTTGCGTGAATAAGCGCCGAGCCTACGCCGCCTACTATAACGGTAGAAGCCACCATTTCGACAATTGCGTTTACTCCGACAAAAAGGCAGATGAAGATAAAGAAATTCTCCGTGCCCTTTGCTTCCATAAGCCCTTGTACATATTCGGTATTTCCGAACAGCAGTACCAGTGCTCCCATAAAGAACGCCGTGTTGAACAGCGCGGAGCAGAAGCCCGTAAGCGCGCTTGCGAAGTAAGGATTAGCCCTCTTGCTCACTGCCTTGAAGATAAAGCCGATAAGCAGACCGTCCAGCAGTCTTGGGATAAATCTCTGGATAAACGCAAGGAAAGGGTTAATTTCCACGAGCATAGCGCCCATTCCGCTTGGAACACCGATTCCGAAGCACTGCAAGAAGCTAAGTATGCCGAAGATTCCGCCTGCGATTGCGCCGCCTACAGGACCTAAGGCTACCGCTGCGATTGCCACGGGGATGACGTTCAGCGAGATTGAAAGGGGACCGATGGGGATTGTTCCGATAGGTGTCACCGAGAATACAACCAGCAAAGCCGTGATGATTCCCATAAGCACCATATCGCGTGTTTTGGTGTTTTTCATATTAAATTCCTCCTGTTATTATTCCCTATTTTCGCCCTGTGCGATTTCGGGATACAATACAATTGTTATTATAACACGGAAATATGGAAAAATCAAGGGCTTTTTGAATAATTTCAAAAAAGCGCAGAACAAAAACGCCCGAGAGAACTCGGGCGCTTAGTCTGTCGATAAAGTCCTTTTCTGCGAGTCGCGCCCCCACACCCTGCCCCCTCCCCCGAAGGGGGAGGGGGAGAAATACGGGGCTGCCGCCCCGCTAGCTCTACTTGGGGGGGCACCCCCCAACCCCCATTATATGTCTCGGCGCCACCCTAAATAGGTATTTCGACAATCAGAACGCCCGAGAGAACTCGGGCGCTCTGCTTGCCGAAAAATCCCCAAACAGGCTGGCGAGAAGCCCTCAGATGCTAGAAACGCTCCCCACGACCAGGCTTTGTGCCTGTCGTGGGGCAGCGTTTTCTGCGAAGCAGATAATGCGGTAACAGACGCAGATGAGGGTTTATCGACTGCCTGAACCCGAGAAAAACTCTCGGGCTATTATCTTCGCCGATTAAAGCCAAGGACTATTCCTTTTTTATCTCTCCCGCAAGCTCAAAGCCCTTTTTCGCAGCGATTACGGCTATTCTTTCATT
>JBJESC010000354.1:0-7835 GCA_051882615.1 Oscillospiraceae bacterium | reverse complement strand
AGTGAGAATTTCCATTCCCGTAAACGCTTCCGCTTCGGGGATATTCGGGGTGATAAGCTCCGCCAGCGGGAAGATTTTCTCAACGTAAGCAGGAATAACGCCGCTCTCCGAGAGCGCGTCGCCGCTTGTCGCAACCAGCACGGGGTCACACACGATATGCGGAGGAGTGTATTGGCGCAGCTTATCCGCAACAACCTCGATTATCTCCACGGTGGGGAGCATTCCCAGCTTCACCGCGCTGATTTCAATATCCTCGAACACCGCGTCAAGCTGCTTTCCCACCTCGTCAGCGGGGACGTTGTGTACCGAGATTACGCGCTGCGTGTTTTCGGCAACTACGGACGTGATTACGCTTGCGCCGTAGCACCCGAACGCCGCGAACGTCTTTAAATCCGCCTGAATACCCGCTCCGCCCGAACAGTCCGAGCCCGCGATAGTCAATAGTTTTGATACTTCCATTTTTTCTCCTTAAAACAAAAACGCATTCTCCTGAATAGTGGAGAATGCGGAGCAATTCAAACCGCGCTTCCCTACAACGGTATTAACCGACAGGTTCAAAGGGACTATCTCAACTCCCGAAGGAGTACCCCCAGCAACTTTCAGTATATCACAATTTGCGCTTAATGTCAAGTGAAATCTTGACTTAACGGGGGATAGGTGTTATAATGAATATAGGCGGGCTATTCCCGAAAAACGAGTGCAAGGAGCAGATTGGATTATGGAAAGGTTTTATTTCCACGCCGATGTGAGCGGCTATCCCCGCAAGCTGCGGCGAGTGGCAAGCGTTGTTATAACGCCTGTTCTCACAATGTGCATACTCTGCTCGGCGTATATCGTGCTGAACTTCGATTCGGAGTTCGTGCGGCTTATGCTTCTTATCATCGCGTTCGGAATTCTGGTGGGAATGGTTTTTTCGTTTACGGCGGTGTATCTCACGAACAAGTATATGCGCCGTCATTCGCGCTATACGTTCTTCGACATTGTGCCGAGCGGTATGGTGTACAGCGAGTACGCGGGCGAGTTTACGCGATACGGAAAGCGGATAATACTGCGGCGGTTGTACTACATTCCGTTCGCTTCGCTGGAGAGCGTTTCCCGCAATCCAAAGTCCCCGCGCGAGATTTGCTTCAAGGGCGAAATCCGCGAGTATCTTCACGAAACCGACCGTCTGGGCTACCACATCACCGAGGACGGGGAGCTGGTTTTCGACACGCTTATCCTCAACACGAATTATTTCACCACCGTAAAGGAGCTTACCGTGCGCGACAGGCTGGGAAGCACCCGCCGTCTGGAGAAATCCGCGCTCCACTATTGGGAGGAGTACAAGCAAATCCCCGACAAGGAGCCGTTTGACATTACAAAGGTAATCGGCGTCCGCAAAAAGAAGAAGCTCAAGACCTCCAACCCTCAGTTGGAAGCGCCGAGCTATTCCCGAAATTGGAAATAACACAATCCCCCTACCTTGTGATAGGGGGATTTCAGGCTGTCGATAAAGGCACATCTACTTCGTCAACGGTACCACGGCAGGCATTAAGCCTAGCCGTGGTACCGTTTCCTCGTATCTGCACCTTTCTCGCCAGCCTGATTTTGGACTTTTTCGACAAGCTGAAATCCCCATATCTTGCGATATGGGGATTTCTTTCGGAAGGATTACGCGGTGAATAAATTCTTCAAACACGAGATTACCTTGTCAATAACGTTACGAGTTATTTCGGCGTTGTTTCGGTTGTCGTAGATTTGGCAGATTTTCTTTGCGGCGGGGTCGTTAAGCTCGCGTTCCCAATCGCCCATCGAGCGGAGCGTAATCAGCGAGTCCCCGCGCAGAACGTACAGAGTATACTGCCCCCTATCATAAGACGCGGTGCGCTCGCTGTATTTGGCGGAGACGTCTACCTTTTCGGCTTCATCAAGGATTTGGTTTATCTTGTTCTCGGTGAATACTCCGCGCTTCACAGGGTCGTTGGTTTCGATAAGCTCCCGCATAAGACCGAGAAATTCGCTTTCGGAAACGCTGTGAGAAGCTATATCAAATGTATACATATCGCCGTTTCGGTCGATTACCGAGCCGTGGTCTTGCTTTCCCCAAGCGCAGTTGGTATAGCGCATTACCAGCAGGACATCGTTGTCGGAGCGGGGTTCGGGCTCTGTGTTAGCGACATATTCGGAGAGCAGCGAGTGGAAGCGATTTTCGGTTTCGCGGTCTTTAACGGTATAGCGCTTAGTGATACCATCCCCGTGTATCAAAAAGCATTCGCCTGTTGGACTGACGGTAGGCGCACCGTCCACAGGGTCGGTGCCGTATTCCTCGCCGCACCATGTGTAGCTGATTGTCACTTCCTGTCCGTTGGGATAGGCGAGGGTGAGCTTGGGGCAGGCGGCGAGGTAGTTATCGCCCTCGCACGGTTCGCATTGCTGCTGTGCTTCAATTATCTCCCAAAGGGCTTTCAGCGTGTCGGAGTCGGTAATTTCCACAGTGCGCTTTTCGGTGGCTTCTCCAAGCTCGATGTAGTCGGTGGCGGTGAGTGTCGCGTTTTTGGAAAGTCGGCTTGTGTCGGTTTCACAGCCTGTAAACAGTAATGAGATTACAGTAAGGATTGTAGCAAGGATTGATTTCATAACTATACCCCCATTGGAAGTTTCTTCTTTGATAATAATACCGCGCAGAACATAATAACGCTGCACCTGCGCTAAAAAACACGAGTACTTTTTTATAAGCTCGATTTTCCCCCAAATCCCCTTGAATTTTGCGTTGCAATATGATATAATAAATAAGTATGTTATTTGTCATCAGGACATTAGGAGGAATATAAATATGAAACTTGGAATGGTTGGACTGCCCAACGTTGGAAAGAGCACGCTGTTCAACGCGCTTACAAATGCGGGAGCGCAGTCTGCGAACTATCCGTTCTGTACGATTGAGCCGAATGTGGGCATTGTGTCCGTCCCCGACGAGCGGCTTGACGAGCTTGCGAAGATGTATAACCCGCAGAAATTTACTCCCGCAACGCTGGAGTTCGTGGATATTGCGGGACTTGTAAAGGGCGCGTCCAAGGGCGAGGGCTTGGGAAACAAGTTCCTGTCGAATATCCGCGAGGTGGACGCGATTGTTCACGTTGTCCGCTGCTTTGACGATGAAAACATTATCCACGTTGACGGAAGCGTAAACTCCGCCCGCGATATTGAAACGATAAATCTGGAGCTGATTTTCTCCGACCTGGAAATCCTCGACCGCCGCATTGACCGTGCGAAAAAGGCACTCAAGGGCGACAAGTCGGTTCAGGCGGAGCTGGATTTCTTTGAGGCTCTGAAAGCTCACCTTGAAAACGGCAAGTCCGCGAGAAGCTACGACTACTCCGAGGAGGAGCGCGCTATGCTCCGCGACACGCCGCTGCTCTCCAACAAGCCCGTAATCTACGCGGCGAATATGTGCGAAGCCGACTTCACGGGCGGTATTGAGAACAACGAGCAGTACAAGGCGGTTTGCGAGATTGCCAAGGAGGAGAACGCGGAGGTTCTTCCGATATGCGCTCAGCTTGAAGCCGAGATGTCGGATATGTCGGACGAGGACAAGGAGATGTTCCTCGCCGATATGAAGCTGGAAAGCTCCGGTCTTGCGCGTATCATCAAGACGGGCTACCGTCTGCTGGGACTTATCTCCTACCTCACCGCGGGCGAGCAGGAGGTTCGCGCGTGGACAATCACCAAGGGCACTAAGGCTCCTCAGGCGGCGGGCAAAATCCACACCGACTTTGAAAAGGGCTTTATCCGTGCGGAAATCGTATCGTATGACGACCTTATGGCTTGCGGCTCGATGGCGGCGGCTAAGGAAAAGGGCTTGGTTCGCCTTGAGGGTAAGGACTATGTAATGCAGGACGGAGATGTAACTCTGTTCCGCTTCAACGTTTGATCTGATTCATTGGAGAGATTTTTTTGAACAAGGTTTTTCGGGGTAATAATAAAAACAATAAGAAGATTATTGCGCTTCTTATACTCCAAGTAATAATCGGAGTTGCGCCCGTGCTTATGCTGGTTGCGTTTGTCGGCTTTAAGATGTACGAGAAAAAGCCGCTTGCAATCGTGTTTATTGTGCTGATATTCCTCTGCAACACGGCTTATATCTTTCTGGCGCGGCAGTATAACATACTCAACAGCGGCAGACGCGGCGAGAAGCTGCTATACAAGGCGTGTAAGAAGCTCGGCGGCAATAACATCATCTTCTTCAATCTGCCCGTGCGGTATAAGCGCGGCAGGTCGGAGCTGGACGCGCTGATTATCAGCCACCGCGGAGTGATAATTGTCGAGGTCAAGAACCATTCGGGAACTATTCAGGGCTCGTGGAAGGACGAAAAGTGGCAGCAGCGCAAGCACTATAAAGACGACAAGACCACCGTTCAGGAGATGGACAACCCGATTAAACAGATGCGCCGCCAGCGCGATATTGTCAAGAGCATACTAAACGCCGAGGGCGAGAACGTGTGGGTGGATACGGTATTGTTTTTCTCGAACAATAATACGAAACTCAGACTTAACCTTCGTGAGGACGACGTGGTGTGCCTCGGAAGCACGGAGCTTATCAACTACCTTGAGAATTACAGCGGCAAGGAAGTCATCTCCCGCGTGAGAATGGAGAAGTTCGCCGAAATACTCAAAGAGGCAAGCGCAAAGATTTAAGGCAAATGAAATAAAAAAACTCCCCCGAAATTCGGGGGAGCTGCTTTTTGTTATCAGAGAATAATCTTTCCGTAGAGGGTTGCGTTCTTCTCGGTATCAACGGTCTCCTTGGAGAACTCGCCTGCGTCGGCATTCTCGTCGGGCTGATACTGGCTGCGCTTGTACTCGCGCTCGAAGCTGGTGGAGAAGCCTCCCGACTGACGATAGTTGCGGGTGGAAGCTCCGTCGCTGCTTCTGCGGTTGGAGCGTCTGCCGCGTCCCTCGCCGTCGCGTCTGCCCTCGTAGCGGGGCTTGTCGGCGTAGATTACTACCTTTCTGTAAGGCTCTGTGCCCGTGGAGCGGCTGGATACGCCCTCAATTTCGGCTACTACGCTGTGGATAATTCTGCGCTCGTAGGGGTTCATCGGCTCAAGCGCAATCTTTCTTCCCTGACGAAGCACCTTTGCGGAGGTCTTCTTTGCGAGAGAGCAGAGCGTTTCGCGGCGCTTGCTGCGGTATCCGTTGCAGTCGAGCGAAATTCTGCAGAAGCTCTCCTCGGAGCGGTTGGAAGCGAGAATTGCAAGATACTGGAGGCTGTCCAGAGTCTCACCGCGCTTTCCGATTACAATACCCAGCTTCTCGCCGGTGATGTCAAGAACAACGTTTCCGTCGCGCTTGATGGGAGTGATTACAAAGTTGTCAAGTCCCAGACCTTTAAGCACATCGGTGAGGTACGAAATAGCGGTCTGAACCTTAAGGCTCTTGGAAACGTCAAAATCCTCGGGAAGCTCGCCTGCTGCTTCCTCCTCGGTTTCGTAGGACACAGCTGCTTCCTCGGAAGCGCTCTCTTCGTCAATGTCCTCGTCCTCGGCTTCTTCCTCGGTAAACCTGGGCGCAGCCTCAACGAGAGTAGGCTCATAAATCGCTTTAACCACTGCTTCGCCTTTCAGTCCGCCGAAAAGCGTCTTTCTGGGCTGTTCAAGTATCTCAAAATCAATTTCGGAAACGTCTGCACCGAAATCCTGCGCGGCAAGCGCCTTTGCCTCGTCAACTGTCTTGGCTCTGAATTCTTTTTCCATCAATAATCCCCTTTCCGACAGCGATTATCAGTTGTCGTCGTCGCTGTCCTCGTGATATTCCTCGCCGTATTTCAGAGCGTCTGCGCGGCGCGCTTCTGCCAGCTTGCGGCGGTTAATTTCTTTCTGCGAAAGAGTTTCTTCTTTGCCGTTCTCGTCTATTACCGTTACAACCTCGGTTTCGGGCTTGGATTTCTGCTTCTTGGAAGCCTTTTCCATTGCCTTAAGCTCCTCCTCAGCCTCCGCACGAAGTCTTGCAGGGTCGTAGAGCTTGTTGAGCAGGAAGGTCTGACCTATTCCGAACGCATAGCTTATCGCCCAGTAGAAGCCTGCACCTGCGGGTACGGTAAACGCAATCCACAGCGACATAAACGGCATAATCCACAGCATAATGTTCATAGCGCCCATCTGCTTTGCCGCGTCGGGGTTCTGCTTGCGCATACTCTGATTGGAGATAAAGGTCTGAAGCATTGACAGCAGGAACGAAATAATCGGAACCAAAATCATCGGGAAGCCCATGTGGTCCTTCGGTACCTGTCCGAGCGGAATGCCTAAGAAGTTGAGGTTGTCGTACAGCTCAAGAAGCTCTGTTCTGGTAGCTTCGCTTACGGAGCTGTATATACGTGAAGCAGACTCTGTTCCGTACTCGGTAGCCAGAGCGCCGAATCTTTCAAGGGAGTACAACTCTTTCTGGAGGCTCTTGGTTGCGGTAAACACAGCGCCGTCCTTGCTCGCGCAGGAGTAAGCGCCGTAGTAAGACTGATAGGTAGTCAGAGCGTCGGTGGTAGGCTTTGCAAAGCTGTGCGCCAGACGGTATTCGGTCTTTGCCTCATCGGACTCAAGCGCGTCAAGCTCCTTCTGCTCGTCATCGGTTATCTTGTAGAGGTCGGTGTCGGAGATGAGCTTCTGCTTGTTCTTCTTGTCGGACGGATTGAGGGCGTTTTCCTCCTCAATCGCGGTGATGAATACGGTGTGTATCAGCTCAACGCTCTCGGGAGAAACCGTCTCGAATACCGAAATATCGCAAGCGGAAGCGCCGTCCTTCAGGCACTTTTCGTTGTAGTAATCGACAATTCTCTGTGCGTCTTTGAGGATAAGCTCGTTGCGCTCCTTCTCGGAGTCCTTCTTGAACTCGCCGTCCTTCTTGGCAAGCTCCTCGGAGAAGAACGAGGTAATCTCCGCGCTGTACGAGCTCTCGACCATACTTGTAATCGCTTCATCGTTAAGATGAACGATATGCGTCATAGGCTTGTACACAACGTCGATAACTCCGAAGAGTATCAGGAACGACAGAAGCATAGGCAGACAGCCCGAATACGGCTTGTAGCCCTGCTGCTGGAGCTTCATCAGCTCCTCCTGCTGCTTCTGCTGATTGTTGCGGTATTTCTGCTGGATTTCCAACACCTTCGGCTGGAAAACCGATGTCTTTGCGCTTGTTTTCTGCTGCTTTATCGAAATAGGAAGCAGCGCCAGCTTGACAATAAGCGTGAATATAATAATAGCAACACCAACGTTGCTGCAAATAAACTCATATATAAAGTACAGAATGTATCCCAGCGGAGTTCCAATAATGCTGTACAACCACGTCAAAGTAGTGTTCACTCCTTTCGGAAAGTCCGATTAATCTTTTGTTCCGTCATCTTCGCGGCTGCCCCAATTGTTTTTGGGGACAGACACGGTATATCTTTCAGGTCTCAGGCAAAATGTCTCGGGCACGGGGTCATACCCATATTTTCCGAACGGATTGCACCGAAAAATTCTCCATAATGTCAAATAACCGCCCTTAACCGCGCCAAACCTGCGGACAGCGGTAAGCCCGTATTCCGAACAGGTTGGATAGAAGCGGCAGCACGGCGGCAGAATCTTTGACAACGTAAGCCGATACAGCTTGATAATCCCTAAGAAAATATATTTCATTGTTGTTGCAGTTTCGGAAGAATGTTCTTCTTCATAAGGCTTAATATCTGCTGCATTTTAAGCGATGGTGTGCGCCCGCGTGCAACAAACACGAAGTCGTAACGCACCCCTGTTTTTTCCTTGAGAATCGGGTCGAAAAGGCGGAATGCTTCTCTTATTATCCGCCTTGACCGATTGCGTTTAACCGCGTTG
>JBJESC010000353.1:0-7900 GCA_051882615.1 Oscillospiraceae bacterium | reverse complement strand
GCAAAGAACGCGAATTCCCTCGAAATCGTTCTCCACAACCGCAATCGCGCACCGCGCCCTGTAAATAGTCGCCGCGGAGATAATCTCCGACTTTCGCATCTTCTGCTCAATCGGCATATCGAACAGCTTTTTGACGTTAATGGTATCCGCGCCGAGCTTTTTGAGATAAGCCGCCGCCTCAAACGTCGAAACGCCCGAACGCATTACAAAGTCGCGCGTATCAAGAGTAATACCCGCCAGAAGCGCCTCCGCCTCGACAGGCTTCAGCGGCACGCGCATACCGAAATACTGAATAAGCTCCGTCACCAGCTCGGACGCGGAAGAGGCGTTGCTCTCCTGACAGCGCACCGCAAATTCGGTAATCGCGCCTGCGCTCAGTCGGTGGTGGTCGATAATGACGACGCGGTTCTTGTCGGCTTTTTCGTACAGCTCCGCATCCTCCAGCTTCTTCAGAATGTGGGTATCCACTATGATAAGCACGGATTTGGGGGTAATAAACCTCTGCGCCTCGTCAGGCTCAATAGCAACGGGCGTATCGTAATCGTCAAAGCGGTCGAACAGCGCCTTTGCATTCGTTTTGTTAGCGTCGCGGAACTTCGCCACGGTATACGCGGGAACTCCCATTCTGCGGATTGCACAGGTAAGTCCGATTGCAGAGCCCGCGCTGTCGAAATCTCCGTACGAGTGTCCCATTATGTACACCGTATCGGCAGTTCCGACAAGGTCCTTGATGTCCTCTGCGGCAAGACGGATTTTAACCTTACCCGTGCGCTCTCTTCCGGGAGAAATCGCGCCGAACGTAGTAAAGCCGTTCTCCGTCTTGACAAGCGCCTGGTCGCCGCCGCGCTCCAGCGCCTTTCCGAGCATTTCGTTAGCGAAGCGCTCACCCTCGGCAAGCGAGCCCGCCGTTGTACCTACTCCGATTGAAAGCGTAACCGCAGCGCGTTCACGAATAATAATCTCGTGCGCCTTGTTAATCAGCGCCATTTTATCCGCAATCATCTCGTCAAGATATTGCTGCTCCAGAACAATAAGGAACTTATCCGCGGAAATCTTCTGAAGCACCGCTTTTTTCTCCGCGAAATACTCCTCAATCAGTCGGTCAACCTGAATGTTGACATAAGCGCGCTCGCTTTCCTTTGCGCCCGTCAGCAGCTCCTCATAGTTATCAACCATTACAATCATAACTATCGGCTGTGTAATATCGTAGGTGTGCTGAAGCATTTTATAGTCCGTAATATCGCGGAATATCAGCATTGTGATTGTTTCGCTTATAATCTCGGTGCTTGTAGGTCTGCCGAAGTTCTTCTCCTCCAGCACATATTCGTGCGAGACGGAATACAGGCGGTACCAGCTCTCGCCGTAGCGCAGCTCGCGTCCGTCCGCTCCGTAGAGCTCCAGCGGCATATCGGTAACGCTGTCGATGGAAACATTATCCTCGCTCGGGCGGAAAAACGCCACATTGAACTTCTCGTTGCTCCATATAACGTTTCTCTTATCGTCAACAATGCAAACGGGAAGCGGGAACTTGGTAAGCGAAATGGAGTTGGTGTTCCTGATTTCTTCCGAAAGCCGCTCAAAGTAGCGATACTCGCTCTGCCTTATCTGCAAGAGCTTTCCGAGAGTCAGTCCCGAAACGCCCAGCAGGAACGGCAGCGAAACCCAGAAGATTACAGGCTCGGTACGAAACACATATATATCTATTCCGATAAGCATTCCCACAAGCACACATATTGCCACCAGAAGCGTGTTGCTCTTATAGAAATCTCTCATTTCGTCCACCCCAATTCATATTATATCATATACAAAATAGTTTGTAAGCATTTTTTCGTATATCTATCAGAATTATTTAAGACCTCAGATTTCCATTATAATCGGGAGAATCATCGGGCTGCGCTTGGTTTCCTTGTAGATGAATTCCGAAAGCTCGTCCCTCATTGCCGACTTTATATTGCCCCACTCGCGGACGTTGTTTCTGATACAGCCGTCCATAACCTCGCGCATAAGGTACTTTGCCTCGTCCATAAGTGCTTCGCTCTCGCGGACATATACAAATCCGCGCGAAACAATGTCGGGACCTGCCACAATACGTCCGCTCTCGCGCTCCATAGTAGCAACGACAATAATAACGCCGTCCTCTGCGAGGTGCTTTCTGTCGCGGAGCACCACGCTTCCGACATCTCCCACGCCTATTCCGTCAACCAGCACTCTGCCGCTCGGCACAGTACCCGCGAACTTCATATCCACGCCGTCTGTTTCCAGAACATCGCCCAAACCCGCGATAAACGTATTATCCTCGGGAATTCCCATTCCGACAGCGAGCTTTGTCAGCTTTTTGAGGTGCTTGTACTCGCCGTGAATAGGCACTACGAACTTCGGCTTAGTGAGCGAAATCATCATTTTCAGCTCTTCCTGACAAGCGTGTCCCGAAACGTGAACCTCGTACATACTCTCGTAGATAACCTCTGCACCCTGCTTCATCAGCTCGTTTACAACCTTGGTTACCAGCTTTTCGTTTCCGGGAATAGGCGTTGCCGAAATGATGATGAAGTCGTTCGGGGTAATGGTAACCTGACGGTGGTCGCCGCTCGACATTCTCGAAAGCGCGGAAAGCGGCTCGCCCTGACTTCCCGTTGTAACGATAACGAGTTCGGACGGCTCGCAGCTGTTCACGCTCTCAATGTCAATCAGCGTTCCCTCGGGAACCTTGATGTAATTCAATTCCGCAGCCTTTGCGATTACGTTTGTCATACTTCTTCCCGAAATCGCAACACGTCTGCCGTGCTTCACAGCCTCGTCGATAATCTGCTGAATGCGGTGGATATTGCTGGAGAAGGTCGCAATGATAAGTCTGCGCCCCTCCGCCTTATCGAACAGGCTTCTGAAGCTCTGTCCCACGGAGCTTTCGCTCTTTGTGTAGCCGGGACGCTCTACGTTGGTGCTCTCGCACATAAGCGCGATTACGCCTCTGTTGCCGAGTTCCCCGAAACGCGCAAGGTCGATAATTCCACCCTCAATCGGGGTGTAGTCCACCTTAAAGTCGCCCGTATGCACGATAACGCCCGCGGGAGTGTGAATTGCAACCGCGCAGGAGTCGGGAATGGAGTGGTTTACGCGAATGAACTCCACGGACATACAGCCCATTTTTACGTTCTGTCGCGGCTGAACCACGTTAAGCTGCGCCGTGCCGAGCAGTCCGTGCTCTTTGAGCTTTCCCTCGACCAGACCGAGAGTAAGCCGCGTTCCGTAAATCGGAACGTTTATCTTCTTGAGCAGATACGGCAGACCTCCGATGTGATCCTCGTGTCCGTGAGTGATGATGATACCGCGGAAGCGGTCTCTGTTCTTTTCCAGATAGGTGAAATCGGGAACAACCAAATCTACGCCGAACATCTCCTCATCGGGGAATGCAAGTCCGCAGTCCACGATGAACATATCGTTGCAGCATTCGTAAACATAGAGGTTCTTTCCTATTTCGCCAAGTCCGCCCAGAGCGGAGAATTTCACGGGAGCGGAGCGGTTCTCGCGCGGAGCGCGGTTCTGAAAGGGCTTCGTATTCCGTCCGAGTACGGGGCGCTTTTCGCCCGTCTGCTTCTCCGCAGAATTTTTCAGAACGGGAACAGACGCCTTGCGGTAGTTCTTCGGCGCAGTGTTCTGTCTCGGAGCGGCGGACACCGCCCTTGTAGTCTGCTTTTTCACAGAATTCTCTTTCTCTGCTCGTCCCTTATTTCCGTTTGTCAACAATGCCATATACTATCCTTTCTGAAAGGGAAACCGAAAAAATCCGCGCAGAAATTGCAGTACGCAGCCGAAAGACCAAAGGCGGCGTATACGGTTTTTCAAATTTCCCAAAATATTCCAAATAAATTATGTATTATCGGCAGAAACAACACACCCGCCGATATAAATACGGCACGGCAGACGAAATTGAAAAGATTAAAGCCGAAAAAACGCCTGCGGAAAGAATTCCCACGGAAAACGTGCCGAAAATAACCCACAATAATTATAAAACAGCCCTCGGCATATTATTCACATCCGCGAAACGAAAAAGCCGAATTCTGCCACGGCGGCAGGAAAAAATCCCCATGCCCGCCCAAAAACAAATGCCGTACAAATAATTCCGAACCAAGCACAATTCGGAAAACACATATAAATATTATACCTCGTTTATCGTAAAAAGTCAAGGGGAAATTTCCCACAACTCAAATTTTCGGCGCGGCTTCGAGAAAAAAGCCTTTATTTAACGGGATTTCAAGAGGCTCTCGCCGTTTTTTTCAAATCATAAACCCGAAACGCGGCGCGAAAAATATTGAGGCAATCGAGAAACATTGCACAAATTTCAGGAAAGGCGAAACATAAATGAAACGAAAAATAATCGGTTTTTTTGAGGGCGCAGCAATAGCTCTTGCGCTGCTTTTCGGCTCCGTTTCGGGGGCTGCGCTTGTTCCCTTATCTAATAAGGAAAGCGTCGGCGCTGCCGCCGAGTGCGAAAGCCGCCGCGTTGTCGTTGCAAGCGGCGCTCCTTTCGGGATTAAGATAAGGTTCAACGGAGTAATGGTCATCTCCGTTACGGATAATTCTCCCGCAGAGAAAGCGGGAATAAAGGCGGGCGACATCATCTCCATTGTAAACGGCGAGGTCGTCTCCTCCAACGCGGGGCTTGCCGCCGCTATCCAGAAATGCACGGAAACCACAATCCTCCTGCGGCGCGGCGATGCGGAAATCCTCGTCACGCTCACTCCCGAAAGCGAGAACGGGTTCCTGAAAATAGGAGCATTCGTCCGCGACAGCGCGGCTGGCATAGGCACTCTCACCTTCCGAGAGCCCGACTCCCGAGCGTTCGGGGGGCTTGGTCACGCGGTAAGCGACGTCACCACGGGCGACGCGGTTCCGTTAAGTTCGGGAGAAATCACCACGGCTGAAATCTACGACGTGGTGAAAGGCAAGAAGGGCTGCGCGGGAGAGCTTTGCGGGATAATACTGCCAAATTCCGATATAGGAGAAATCTCCGCCAACACCTCCGTGGGGGTATTCGGCACTCTCTCGGAAGAGTACAGCGCTTCGGAGGACAGTGGGAAATGCGTCCCCGTTGCCTACCGCCGCGAAGTGAAAACGGGCGCAGCCACAATCCTCACAACAGCGGACGGCAATTCGCCCGCAGAATACTCCATTGAAATCGAGCGCCTTAACCTCCTTGACGCGAACGGCTCTAAGGCTATGGTAATCCGTATCACCGACAAGGAACTGCTCTCACAGACAGGCGGAATTGTGCGCGGAATGAGCGGCAGCCCCATTTTACAGGACGGTAAGCTTGTAGGCGCGGTAACTCACGTTTTCCTCAACGACCCAACGCGCGGATACGGGGTATTCGCGGACACAATGCTCTCGCAGTGCCCCGTTACTGACAGCTGAGCAGGCGGACGCTGAACCCGCCGCGCTCGTATACCACTTCCGCGCGGGAATTCTCCGCAAGCTCTCCCGAAATAATGCGTTTTGAAAGCATATCCTCTATATCCGAGGTGATTTTCTGCCGCAGGGGGCGCGCACCCGCGTCCTCGCCGCGAACGCTCTCGCACAGCTGTTTCTCCGCGCTCTCGGCAAACGTGAGCTCAATGCCGCGGCTTTTCGCACGCTCGGATACCGTTCGGAGCATTTTGCGGCAGATACGCTCCATACTGCTCTCGTTCAGCCGCTCGAATACCACTACGTTATCAATCCTCGACAGCAGCTCGGGACGGAACTGCGTTTTCAGCGTTTTCATCACATCGGAAGTACCGCCCTTTCCTCCGCCGAACCCCACATAGGTGCGGTTAAGCTCGGAAGCTCCGACATTTCCCGTCATAATGACAATCGTATTCCTGAAATCGGCTGTCCGTCCGTCCGAGGAGGTCAGTTTTCCGTCCTCTAAAATCTGGAGGAGAATATTCAGCACGTCGGGGTGCGCTTTTTCCACCTCGTCGAACAGAACCACGGAATACCCCTGCGAGCGCACGGCTTTAATCAGCTGTCCCTGCTCCTCGTAGCCTACATATCCCGGCGGCGAGCCGATTAGCTTCGCAATGGAATGCCGCTCCGTAAACTCCGACATATCAAAGCGGATAAGCCGCTTTCTGTCGCCGTAGATACCCTCGGCAAGCGCAGAGGAAAGCTCGGTTTTCCCCACTCCCGTCTGACCGAGGAAGAGGAACGAGCCTATCGGGCGGTTGGGGTCGCGCAGCCCCGCTCTCCCGCGACGAACCGCGTTCGACACGAGCGAAATTGCCTTGTCCTGCCCGATAACGCGCTCGCCGAGGAACTCCTCAAGACGTGAGAGCCGCGCGCTCTCGTCCTCGGAGAGCCGTGCCGCAGGAATTCCCGTAATCGCGGAAACCGCCTTAGCCACGTCCTCGCCGTCCACCACCACGCGCTCCCCCGACAACCGCTCCCTTATCGGTGAAAAGAACGAGCGTTTTGAAGAAAGCCGCTCCACGCGGACAGCCGCCGCCGCTTCGTCAATCAGGTCAATCGCCTTGTCGGGCAGTCGGCGGTCGGTAAGATACCGCTGCGAGAGCGAAACGGCGGCTTTAATCGCCGCGTCTGTGATTAACGCACGGTGGTGCGCTTCTAACCTCGGACGAAGCCCGTTCAGTATCCGTATCGCGCCCGCTTCGTCGGGCTGAGGGACGTTAATCGGCTGAAAACGGCGCTCCAACGCCGCGTCTTTCTCGATAAAGCGGCGGTATTCGTCCGTTGTGGTAGCGCCGATAAGGCAGATTTTCCCCCGCGCCAGAAGCGGCTTCAGGATACTCGCCGCGTCAATCGCTCCCTCCGCCGCGCCCGTTCCTACTATCATGTGAATTTCGTCAATGAACAGGATTACCTCCGTTCCCGACATAGCCTCGTCAAGTACGCCCTTGAGCCGCTCCTCAAAATCGCCGCGGTACTTCGCTCCCGCAAGCATACTTGAAATATCCAGAGCGAACACCCGCTTCTCGGCAAGCTCGGGAGGGACGTTCCCCGCCGCCACGCGCTGTGAAAAGCCCTCCGCAACGGCGGTTTTGCCAACTCCCGCGTCTCCGATTAGACAAGGGTTGTTCTTCGTGCGGCGGAGAAGTATCTGCACCATTCGCTCAATCTCGGTATCGCGCCCGATTACGGGGTCGAGCAAGCCCTTTCGCGCTTCCGCCGTAAGCTCTCTGCCGTACTTTTGAAGCAAAGGATAATCGGATTTGGAAGATGATTTTTTCGCAGCCTCGGGCTTCTTTGAAGCGGCTTCGGCAGGATTGAAATTCTGCGGCTCGTAGTTCTCGGCGCTTATGCTGTTGTACAAGCGGGAAACCAAGTCCCCGCCCTGCTCCTTTAGCAAGGCATAAGCGGTACATTCCTTGTCGGAAAGCATTGCAAGCAGAAAATGCTCTGTGCTGACCTCGCTCTCGCCCCTAGCCAATGCGATATTCCGCGAGTTTACAATCAGCTTTTTCAGCCGCGGCGAGAAGTTGCTCTCGGAAAGGGAGGAGCAGCTTGCCGCGCCAATTCTGTTCTTCATCTGAAGAATAAGGTTCCTGAACAGCACGTTATGCCTTGCCAGCAGCATTCCCGCGGTGCATTGAGTATTCTTGACCAGAGCACACAGCAAATGCTCCGAGCCGATATAGGTATGCCCCATCTGCCCCGCGATGGTAATAGCGTTGGCAAGCGCTCCTGCCGCGTCCTCCGAAAATCCCGATATTTTTCCCGAATTCTGATTTGTCATTTTCATCCCTCCGTTTTTCTTTCCTTATTATGGGACATTACGGAGGAATTATGCGGAAAAAATTATCCCGCCATATTCGGCGGGATTCAGCTTGTCGAAAAACCTATTTAGGGTGGCACCGAGGCATATAATGGGGGTTTGGGGGCGAAGCCCCCAAGTAGGGCTAGC
>JBJESC010000352.1:0-7906 GCA_051882615.1 Oscillospiraceae bacterium | reverse complement strand
CCCATCGGGATAGACTTAATATACTCCGCCTTCTTCTCCTCGGGGATATTGTCCATCATCTCGGTTGCGATGAAGCCCGGTGCTACCGCATTTACGGTAATTCCGCGTGGAGCAAGCTCCTTTGCGAGAGTAGCGGTCATGGAATTTACCGCGCCCTTTGTAGCTGCATACACACCCTGTCCCTCAACCGCAAGCACGGAGCTTACCGAGGAGATGTTGATAATCTTTCCGCCTGTTTTCATCATTTTAAGAGCCGCTGACTGTGCGCAATGGAAATAGCCCTTGATGTTGATGTCAAGGCTTCTCGATAAACTGTTCTCGTTAATCATCAGAAGATACGCGTCATCAACAACTCCCGCATTATTTACGAGAACATCAATTCTTCCGAACTCCTTGTGAATGGTGCGGAACATATCCTGAACCGCCTTTAAATCGGAAGTGTCAGCTTTAACAGCGATTGCGTTTCTGCCGAGATTTTTAATTTCGGCAACCACTTCCTCCGCCTTTGCTTCGTTGGATACGAAGTTCACGGCAATATCATATCCGCATTCGGCGAGCTTTACGGCGCAGGCGCGGCCTATTCCTCTTGAAGCTCCCGTTACCAATGCTACTTTACAATCCATACAAACCTCTATTCAATCGTTCAGGCTGTCGATAAAGCCCCATCTGCGTCGTCAGCGGTACCACGGCAGGCACAATCAGTTTGCCCTATGTTGGGCGTCATCCGTGACGCCCCTTTGGGGCAACCTTTCAAACGTCCTGTTTGTACCTAGCCGTGGCACCGCTTCAGGGTAACCCCGCCAGCAAAGCTGGCGGGGTTATTCGTGCATCTGGAGCTTTCTCAACAGCCTGTTATTTTACTTTTTCGACAGGCTATCTTCAATTATACTTTTTTCAAAACTACAGCAGAATACTGTCCGCCCGCGCCGAACGAAACGCAGAGCGCATACTCGCCCAGCTCGCCGTTAGCAAGTCCCGCAGCACAGAACGAAGCCTGCTTTGCAGCTCCCGCCGCTCTCGCTTCAACGGCGCCCTTGGCGTTAACCTCACGGCGCTCTGCACCGAAAATCTCGTCAAATACGCCCTCCTGAATTGCGTCTACCTCGGCATTGCCGTTCTTGAAGCCGCAAACGGTGCTTACGTCCTTGGGAGAAATTCCCGCGTTCTTGCAAGCGTCAAGGATTGCCTTCTTCAGCGCGTCCTCCGAGCCTTTCAGCGTGCCGAACTCAACCGCCTTGTGAGCCGAAGCCCAGCCGACAAGCTCCGCGTACTTCTTCGAGCCGCGGTTATTTGCGGAAGTTTCCGTTTCGAGAACGAGAGAAACCGCGCCCTCGCCGAGCTTGAACTTATCGTCAAGCACGCCGTATCTTCCGTAGAAGAACTCTTCAACATCGGTGTTTTCATCAACACCCGCAGCTACCATAATGCTCTCATCACCGCCGCGAAGCACGTCGCCCGCATAGCAAACGCTCTGCAAGCCCGCCTGAATGCTGTTCGCGTCGGTCACGTTGTAGCCCTTGATTCCCGCGAAAATGGAGAAATATCCACCCGCCGCATTGTAAACGGTGTTCGGGAACGAGAATGCCGAACCTGCCGCCGTACCGTGCTCAATGACGGTCTTCTGGAAGTTTACAATCTCGGTGAGCGGACCGTCCGCAGTGCCAATAATAATACCTATGTCACGCGCGTTATCGTCAGTTACGGTAATATCCGCGTCAGCCAGCGCTCTCATACCACTGATGAGCATAAGCTGCGAAAATCTGTCCAGCTTGCGCCAGAAAGCCATCTTGATACCGAGATTTTTGTAGTCGTCAGACTGAATATCAATAACGCCGTTATCGTCCGACATATACTCGCCGATACCCGTCACGAAAATACGCTCGTTGTTAGTTCTGTCGGGGATTTCGTGCGGCTGCTTCGCAAAGATAATTGAAGCATTGTTGCCGCCGAAGGCAAACGAGTTGGAAGCCGCATAGTTTACGGTTTTCTCACGCTTTGTATTGGGAACAAAGTCAATTTTACCCGCCTTTTCCTTGAGAGAAACGAGGTTTTCCTCGGTGTAGCCGATTGTGGGAGGTACAATGTTCTCGCAAACCGCCTTAACGGTGAAAACCGCCTCGATAGAACCCGCCGCACCCAGACAGTGACCTGTCATCGACTTGGTGGAGCTTACCGAAAGGTGCTCGTTATCGTCAAACAGCGTGTGGAGCGAAAGGAACTCCGCCTCGTCGTTCTTTGCAGTACCCGTACCGTGTGCGTTTATGTAGTCGAGGTCGGTTCCCGTTAGTCCAGAATTTGCCACAGCGCGGCTGATTGCCAGCATCTGACCTTCGCCGTCGGGACGGGGAGCGGTGATGTGGTGAGCGTCCGAGCTTACTCCCGAACCGAGAACCTCGCAGTAAATCTTCGCACCGCGAGCCTTAGCGTGCTCGTAGTCCTCGATGATTACAACACCCGCACCCTCGCCGAGCGTAATTCCCGAGCTTCTGTTGAACGGGGAGCAGGAGTTCTCGTCCAGCGCGTGAAGCGCGTGAAATCCCGCGAAAGCAAGCGATGAGAAGGCGTCCGAGCCGCCCGCCGCGAATGCGTCAGCCTTGCCCGCGCGGATTAAGTCCGCCGCATAAGCCAGCGAAATTGTACCCGCAGCGCAGGCGTTTACGATATTAGCGGTAGTACCGTTAAGTCCGAAATGGTGCGCGACGTTGTTGGCAATAGCCGAAGCGGAAATCTTGAGGACGTCCTCTTTCTTAACGCTGCCGTTCTTTTCATCATTGTAGTACTTGTCGATAGAAGCCGCTCCGCCTACGCAGTTGCCGACGATAACGCCGATTCTGTCCGCATTTTCGGGGGTGACTTCAAATCCCGCGTCTGCAAGAGCCTCGCCCGTAGCCTTAATGCACAGAAGCGAGGAACGGTCGTAGTTCTCGTGGGAGAGCTGCTCCGAGGGGAGCTTCACTTCCGCGCCAACCTTGGCATAGCAGTCGTCCGTGTTGATGGACTTTACTTCCTCAATTCCGGTAACGCCGTTAATCGCATTATTCCAGCACTCGTTGACGTTCTCTCCCAATGCGCAGCACAGACCAAGACCGGTTATAACAATTCTTTTGTTAGCCATAAGCCCTCACAATCAAGCAATTACATATGCTCCTCAACGTACTTAGCAAGCGTGTTGATAGACTGGAAGTGCTCCTTTGCAGCACCGGTCATCTGTACGCCGAAAAGATTGTCGATACCTGCGATAATCTCGATGGAGTCGATGGAATCCAGACCAATATCGTCGCCGAACAGCTCGGAATCGTTCTCCAGCTCGTCAGCGGGGATTCTGAGGTTCTCAACCAGCATTCCCTTAATCTTCTCACAAATTTCTGCGTTATTCATCTTCGTTACTCCTTTTTATTGTTTGTATTATTCGGCTTTTTCGCCGTAGTTAACCTTATAAGTGCCGCAGTCACCGTATGTACGCATAAGCTCGCCGTACTGCTCCGTTACCGCTTCCCTTGCCTTTTCGGAAAGGGTTTTCGCATACTTGCTCGGACGAACATCACTCGGGCAAACGCTCATAATCGGTTCTCCGATAAGGATTTTCTGCCTCATTCCAAATACAGGGGAATATGTTCCGTAGATTGCACACGGTACAATCGGAATACCCTGCTTTGCGGAAACCAACGCCGCTCCCGTCTTGAACTCCTGAATAAAGCCCTCGCGCGCCAAGCCGCCCTCGGGGAATATCAGCAGCGAGCCGCCCTTTTCAACGATTTTCGTTGCGGTCTCGTACCAACTTGCGTCCATACCGTCCAAATCAATCGGAATTGAGCGGCACCAACCGATAGCCTTGCCTGTGCCTTTCTTCTCGTACCACGATTTCTTAACGAGAACCCACGGCTTGTATCTCCACAGAACCGCGCCCGCAAACGCACCGTCAAAATGGTGGGTGTGATTTGCCACAAACACGCACGGCATATTCTTCAACCGCTTTTTCAGCGATTTATCGGCATAGATAATTTTCGGACGAAACAGGAAATACACCGTCCAGGTAATCAGCACTTGGAAGATTTTCCCCCACAGCGTCTGCCGCGTAGGGTCTTTCTCTTTCATCGTCACGCTTCACCGCCTTTGAGTTTGTTGTTATCCGAGCCTTTGTCCTCGACAACATAACATAATTATATAACAGTCAAACGGAATATTCAATGGACATAGCGCAACAATTTGTCCCTTTTTCTACAAAACGTTCGCTAATATGTAGCCAATTTGTTAAAATTGGCACTTTAAACAAAAAATCGGGAATTGCAAAATTCCCGATTGTGGTTTTAGCCAAACGCTTATTATTCCAGCTCCAAATCCTCGATTAGCTGAGAAAGCTCCACCGCGCTTTCAAGGCGAATTCCCGATCTGATGAGCTCAGCGTCTGCGGGATAAAGCGAAGAAATCGGTGTTTGATAGATTGCCAGCGGCTCGCTGACGCCCTCTTCCATAAGCGCGATTTTCCCGTCATATTCCCTCAGCACATAGCATACGGAATCCGCGCTTGCGCCTGCGAGCGTTATTGTCTGTGACGCCAGAACAAGCGCCGCAGCAAGAATTTTTCCGACCTTTTTCATTTTTAAGCCTCCTTTCGGACTTTGAAGCTATTATCTGAAAAATTCGGAAAAATATTCTCCCCACACTATCGCCGTTTCCGAGCAGCCGCCTCCGAGCACAGAAGAATTATGCCCATAAAGAGAACGCAAAGGGACAGAATTCCGTTTTCGGTAAACGCTTCAGCCCTGTCCTGAGGAGCGATAACGGGAATATCGGCAGCCGCGAACCTTCTTGAAAACGGAAAGGCGAACGCAGCCGACGCCGCCATTGTCGGAATACGCGAGAGCAGAAACCCCCGCAGCGGAACTCCCTTTCCCAGTGCGGAAATCTGCAAATGAACGCACACTCCCCCGAAGCTGAGCAGCGCGGCACATATCGGAAGCGCTGCGTTCGAGGGCGCAATTCCCTTTATCCGTGTTATTTCCAGAGCCGCCTCAAGAATATCGGAGCTTGAAAACAGACGCGCCAACAGGTCGATTACTCCAATCCCGCGTAAAAGCGCAGTAATCGCTGCGAACCCAACAATCATCGCACATACCGTAAACATAACTCGTGCGCTCCCTACAACGGACGAGATGAAGCACTCCGAGCCGAGATTAAACCTGCTGCTCTCCGCACTTTTCAGGACTATCTCACCCCTTGCCCGAACAATCGCCGCCATAAGCAAAGAGCTTGCAAAGCAAGCCGCGAAAAGAATACCTCCCGCAGCCGCACTATTGAAAACCCTCAGCCCCACTATACCGATTATAAAGGACGGACCGCTCCCGAAGCAGCAGCAAAGCATTCTCCCCGCGTCATCACGGCTTAATCTCCCACTCTCCACGAGTTCGGAGAGCAGCTTAATCCCCGTTGGAAATCCTCCGATATTCGCAAGCACGAAAACCGCGCAAAGCTCCTCGTCCATTCTGAGCAGCTTGGAAAGCGGAAACGTCAGAAACCGCAGAGCAGCGCGGTATATCCCGCTTTTCTGAAGCCACAGTGCCAGCGCCGTGAACGCAAACAGCGATGGGATTACCACTTCCAGACAGTCGGTAACAGCCCCTTTCACCGCTCCCGAAACCGCTTTCGGAAACGCCAGCAGCCCCGCTCCCGCCGCAAGTGCTGCCGCTGCCGCAAGGTATACGGTAACCGACCTTCCGCCCGATTTGCTTTTCTCACTTTTCATCGGCATTAACTCCCGCAACGCCGCCCACAGCTCCGAAAGCAACGCACAAAATAAGCTTCACGGGCAGCATTACACCGGCAAACTCTCTGAAAATCAACGACATCGCAACGGGGAGCACCGAAAACAGCAATCCGCACAGCAGCCCCGTTTTCAGCCCTCCGCGGCGGCGCAGAATTCCGGCGGTTCTGCCGCAGAAATAGCTCCCGATTGCCAGCGCCAGCACAGCGGCTGCTCCCGCCGTCTTAGCCGCCCCGTCGAAGAACGACAGAATAAGCGCCGCCACCGCGCTTACAAGCAGCAACACTCCGTACCCCACCGCAAGCCCCGCCGCAAACGGCATAAATCTACTCTTGTTCTTCTTTCTGCGCATAAAACCACCTCGGTGAAGTTTATGCACTTTTCGGACGAGATAGAACAAGCCGCTCAGTCAATGGAAAGATATTTTTTCAAATTCCGGCCGTTCCCGAAAACGTTTTCATATCTATTACGGCAACCAAAAGCCGAAAGTCTCTCACTTTTCTGTAATTGGGATAATATGTAAATTATTTTGTGTGAGTTTTAACAAAAAGCCGAAAAAAATTTTAGAAATTCTATTGCAAATTACAAAGAAATGTGTTACAATATAAGATGTAGTATCAAGGACTTCGGGCAAAGACTTTTGCACTTGCTCAAAGTAAGAGCCGGAAGTTTCTTGGAGCATTATTATTAATGTTTTTAGGAGGATAAACCAATGGCAAGACAAAAGCTTACGATGGACGGTAACAACGCCGCAGGTCACGTTTCCTACGCATTCACCGATCTGGCAGCGATTTACCCCATCACTCCTTCGTCCGTTATGGCGGAGGTTACCGATTCCTGGGCTACCGCAGGAAGAAAGAACATTTTTGGCGAAACAGTTAAGGTTGTTGAGATGCAGTCCGAGGCAGGTGCGGCAGGTGCAGTTCACGGATCCCTTTCCGCAGGCGCACTCACCACTACATACACCGCTTCTCAGGGTCTGCTCCTGATGATTCCGAATATGTACAAAATCGCGGGTGAGCTTCTCCCCTCGGTTATCCACGTTTCCGCAAGAGCAATCGCTTCTCACGCGCTCTCCATCTTCGGCGACCACAGCGACGTTTACGCTTGCCGCCAGACAGGTTACGCAATGCTCTGCTCCACTAACCCTCAGGAGGTTATGGACCTCGGTGCAGTAGCTCACCTTTCTACTCTCAAGGGAAGAGTTCCTTTCCTGCACTTCTTCGATGGCTTCCGTACTTCTCACGAAATCCAGAAGATTGAGGTTTGGGACTACGACACCCTCGCAAAGATGGTTGACTGGGATTCCGTTCAGGCATTCCGCGACAGAGCTCTCAACCCCGAGAAGCCCGTTCTCCACGGTACAGCTCAGAACCCCGACATCTTCTTCCAGGCTCGTGAGGCTTGCAACAAGTACTACGACAATATTCCCAACATCGTTACCGAGTATATGGACAAGGTTAATGCAGAAATCGGCACTAACTACAAGCTCTTCAACTACTACGGTGCTCCCGATGCAGAGGAAGTTATCGTTGCTATGGGTTCTGTCTGCGACACCATCGAGGAGACTATCGACTTTATGCTCAAGCAGGGCAAGAAGGTTGGTCTCGTAAAGGTAAGACTGTACAGACCTTTCGTATCGAGCGCATTTGTTGACGCTATTCCTTCTACTGTTAAGAAGATTTCCGTTCTCGACAGAACCAAGGAGCCCGGATCTCTCGGCGAGCCGCTCTACCTCGACGTTGTTGCTGCTCTCAAGAAGGAGAACAAGTTCCAGGATGTTCCCGTATTCACCGGTCGTTACGGTCTCGGTTCCAAGGACTGCAACCCCGCACAGATTATCGCTGTTTACAACAACACCACCAAGCCCAGATTTACAATCGGTATCGAGGACGATGTTACCAACCTCTCCCTGCCGATCGTTGAGAACCCCAACACCACTCCCGAAGGCACAACCTGCTGCAAGTTCTGGGGACTCGGCTCCGATGGTACTGTTGGTGCAAACAAGAACTCCATCAAGATTATCGGCGACCACACCGATATGTACGCGCAGGCATACTTCGCATACGACTCCAAGAAGTCCGGCGGCGTAACCATCTCTCACCTGCGTTTCGGTAAGACTCCTATCAAGTCTACTTACTTCAT
>JBJESC010000351.1:0-2052 GCA_051882615.1 Oscillospiraceae bacterium | reverse complement strand
GAAAGAGCTTGTACTGCGTGTGAAAGCACTGCTGCGAAGATACGGCGCTGTTTCGGAGAACAAGATACAGCTTCCGCATACAGAACTGAATTACAGCACGAATACGGTGGTGATAAACGGGCAGGGCGTGGAGCTTACCAAAAAGGAATTCCAGCTGCTGTTCAAGCTGCTGTCCAATCCGAACATGATTTTTTCCCGCGAGCAGCTCATAAACGAGATATGGGGCTTTGACAGCGAAAGCAGCGACCGTACCGTTGACACTCATATCAAATGTATCAGAAGTAAGACAGAGAACGAGGATTTCAAAATCGTAACCGTAAGAGGACTTGGATATAAGGCGGTGATTTTGTGAAAAAGAAGCAAACAAATTTGTCAAGAAAGCTGCTGTTTTCCTTTATGGGGGCAATAGTCGCCGTGGTTATGGCGGTGACGCTTGTTGGGGCTGTTCTGTCCATATTTTTGGGCGAAGAAACAATTCAAAAAGCAATGTATTTAAGCCAGATATTGATGCTGGTGCTGATAATATTTGTCTGCTTTCGTATTGTGGATAAACTCATCGTGCGCAGAATAAGAGAACTTAACGACGCTATGACCGAGGCGGCAAAGGGAGATTTTGAAACAACCGTGGAGGTCAAAGGAAACGACGAGCTTTCCAAGCTGACCGAGAGTTTCAATACAATGGCTCGGGAACTTAAAATGAACGCCTTTCTGAGCAAGGATTTCGCGCGGTATGTTTCCCACGAGTTCAAAACGCCGCTGTCGGTTATCAGGAATTACGCCGAGATAACTCAAGACGCCGCCGAACAGCCCGAAACCGCCGAAAATATGGAGATAATCATATCCGAGGTAGAGCGGCTGACCTGTCTTTCAAAGGATATTCTTGAACTGTGCAAGCTGGACAGCACCACTATAATTGAGAAAAAAGAGCGCTTTTCCCCTGCCGCGCAGTTGCGCACGGTTATACTTGATTTTCAGCTTTTGTGGGGAGAAAAAGAGCTTGAAATAGTCCCCGAACTGGAGGAATTTGAGATAACAAGCAACGAGGCGCTTTTGTTCCGCGTGTGGCAGAACATCATCGGTAATGCAATAAAATTCACCGAGCGAGGTGGTCGTATTTCCGTTTCACTCACAAGAACAGACGACAGCCTTGTGTGCGAGATTTCGGATAACGGTGTTGGCATTTCAGACGAGGAAAAGGCGCACATTTTCACCCCGTTTTATTCGGGAAACAGATTCCGCAACAAGGAAGGAAGCGGTCTTGGGCTATCTTTAAGTCAGAAAATCGTTGAGAAGCTGGGAGGGACTATTTCCTTTGAAAGCGAGCTTGGCAAGGGAACGACATTTACCGTAACCGTTCCGTGCTGAATAATCATACAATATTCGCAGCCGCCTGCAAAAAATGCAAGGCGGATTTTTTATTTCAAATTCACTTCACAAAGAAGAGTTATAATTCAGATAAAGAAAAGGAAGGTACCCGAAATTTTCAGGAGAGGTTGGTTACGAATGATGCCGATTGTACGGTTTGGCGAAGCGGTTTATAACAAGTTAAGATACTTTTTCATCAGAAAAATATCCGGCTTTCCGTTGGGAGAAAAATTTTTGAGCGATGTTGTCTTTCGCACAAAAGTTTTGTTGCTCTTTGGATTGGCTGTAAATCTGCTTTATGCCGCTGTTCAGCTCGTTTACGGAATTGTCTGCCGCTCAATTTGGTCGGGAGCGCTGGCTGTGTATTATGTTCTCCTTGCTGTTATGCGCTTTCTGTTGCTGAAACCCGAGAAGAAACACGCGGACAAGAGCGCTGTGTCGGAGCTGCAAAAGTACCGCCTTTGCGGAATAATTCTGCTTTTTATGACGCCGATTTTCGCGAGTATTCTGATATTGATTGTACATAAGAACAGCGGCGCTGTGTATTCGGGTTTTATGATTTATCTTATGGCAATTTATGCGTTCTGCTATATTGTAATTGCTGTTGTAAATCTTGTCAAATACAGAAAATACGGCAACCCTATGCTGTCCGCGGCTAAGGTTGTCAATCTGACGGTTGCGCTGATT
>JBJESC010000350.1:0-2061 GCA_051882615.1 Oscillospiraceae bacterium | reverse complement strand
CCGAAAGCCAGCAAGTACGACAGCGCCGCCTCGTCCTCCGAACAAGGCACAAACCCGCGCTTTTTCATAACATCGCAGAATGAATTTATAAACTTCAGCCTTCCGACATTATCTTTTACCTGTACAGTTGTAGAAAATCTGCCCATATTATCTCCCTGATTTAAGCGGATACTCTTCTGTATCGTGCGTAAAGCTCTTCAATAGTATCTTTTCCTCTTCTTGCTAAAAATTTAAACCGAATATTTTATAACATTATTAGGGCTTGAAAAAGACCATTGCGTTTTACAAAATATCCCTCGGATTTGCCGAGGGATAATCTTTAAAACAGTCTAATCGTTACTAAAAAGATTTCGCTATTTTCAAGCAAAAAATCGTCCCTACCGAATAGTAGGGACGAAAACGCTGCCGGTCGCACCGGCTGGCGGAAGCGGTGGGATTCGAACCCACGGTACCGTGAGGTACAACTGATTTCGAGTCAGTCCCGTTATGACCACTTCGATACGCTTCCATGACTTTAATATTATACACCAAAAAAGCCGTTTTGTCAAGTACCTATCCCGAAATTCCATGTCGAAAAGAAAGAATTATTTTTTATTGCATTTCAACAAAAACCACTTGAAATGTTTATAAAAATATGTTATAATTACAATAACCATAATAAGGTAAAACATTTCCGTGAGGTGAGGACAATGAGCACGACTATTCCCATTGAATATACGGATAATTTAATTGAAATGATTAAGAATGACGCGCCGGCTGTACACCTCTATCAGAGCGTTAAGGACGGAGCGCTTATTTCGCTGTGCGGAAATTTTCTGCCCGACAAGCCGCTGAGCTCTTTGGCAGACCTGCGCGAAACAGATATTATTAACCCCGATTCATACCCTGTGTTTGATGTGTTCTGCGCCTCGATTGAATCCAGGACATTCGAGGAATCGCCCGAAAACAGTCTTTGCACGGAGCTTTCAATGAAGCTGTCAAAAGACGCTCCCTATACAATGTGTTCGGTCTATGCGCTGTTCCTGCGTAACAGCTCGGGTAAGGTTACGGATATACATTACCGTATCTGCGAATTCAGCGAAAAAGAGCATTTCAACCGCAGCGTGCTGAATATGTTCTCTTCCGACAAAAACCCGAAATTCTTCACGCAGCGCTGCAAAAATGTCATCGACAACAACCCCGATTCGGAAATTGCGTTCATTCAGTTTGATATTGAGCGCTTCAAGATGATAAACGAAATCTATGGAGTACAGACAGGCGACGAAATACTTGCGTTCTTCAACGATTCTCTTGCGCTGATTTGCAGCGAAAATCAGCCGTTCTGCCGTCTTACCGCAGATGTGTTTATGATAGTAACACCGTTTAAGGAACGCAGCGAGCTTATTGCTTTTGTACATAAGATTGAGAGTATGCTCTGCGGCTTCAAGGGCATTGAATATCGTTTGGTTTTCGGAATATGCGTTGTAGCGGACAGAACCGCTCACACGCGCCGCCACGGAGACAGCGCTTCAATCGCGCGGCAGTCCATCAAAGGAAACGCGCTGAATAATATCGCATTCTTCGAGAGCGATATGAAAACCACTATTAAAAAGACCAAGGAAATTGAGGACAATATGCAGAACGCGCTGGTGAGCGGCGAGTTCATTATGTATCTTCAGCCCAAGCATTCCATCAGCACGGGAAGAATAATCGGTGCGGAAGCGCTGGCGCGTTGGGTACACCCGACAAAGGGTGTCATTTCCCCTGCCGACTTTATTCCCGTATTTGAAAAGAACGGATTTGTGCTCAAGCTCGACCTGTTTATGTGGGAACAGGCTTGCCGCAAGCTGAGGAGCTGGATTGACAAAGGAATTACTCCCGTGCCGATTTCCGTGAACATCTCCCGTGAGTATGTTCACACATTTGACATTCTCGGAGCGTTTATGAGACTTGTTGAGAAGTATGATATTCCCATTTCTCTGCTGGAGCTTGAGATTACCGAAACCACCGACTCGGTGGGCGTGGAGAAAATCGTAAAGGAGCTCAAGAACGCAGGCTTTACAATGCTGATGGACGACTTTG
>JBJESC010000349.1:0-2061 GCA_051882615.1 Oscillospiraceae bacterium | reverse complement strand
CTATGCTGAACGATGATGGCACTATTCTGTCGGTGGTTCGCGGCTCAAATGCCACGGCTGACAGTTCGTTCATAAAGCAGATTCATGGCTTTGGTGAACAGTATCCGTATTTTCTTCAGGCTTGGACTTATTCCAACAGCTATACAAATACAAACGCGCACAGCCTTAACATAGCCTTGAACAGGGCTTTGCCCCTTTTGTGTACGGTAAACAACCTGTCAAAGGAAGTGATAAAAACGAGTTCGCAGACTATGAAGATAACCTACGAAATAACGCAAGGGTAATTGGGAGGAATAATATGCTAGAAATCGTAAATGAAGATATCTTTGTTACCAAGGGCGATACAGGAACTGTATTTATTTCTCCTAAAAACGAAGATGGCACACCATATTATCTTTCCCATGGAGAGCGGGTTCGATTGTTTGTTCGGCTGATACCGGACAGACCGCCTGTTATAGAAAAGGAACTTCATAAAGAGGAGCAGAATGACGATGGTTCATTCTGCATTTCTTTTTCCGCTTCGGATACAGACATTCCAAGAGCTTCGTATATGTATGAGGCAAAGCTCTATAATGCCGAAAACACAGAGATATGCACCTTTATAGGCGGAGGAACATACAAACCTCGTTTCATTGTGACATAGGAGGTGCTTTTTTATGGACGGTATTATAACAAGCGAGGTTCAGATAAGCGGTACAGTATCTTCCAAGGGAAAAATATGCGGGTTTGTGACTACTTCTTCCGGCGGGGGTTCTCCTCCCTATACGGGAGAATATGAGGTTACTCCCAATGTTCGGAATGATATTGTCCTATACACACGAAACAAGCTAATGACGGAGAATGTGCTTGTTAGAAAAATACCGCAGCATGAGGTTTCAAATGTCAGCGGTGGAAAAACGCTTATTATAGGAGGAGATTAAAAATGGCAATAAACAAAATCGTAATCGGCAACGAGGTAAAAATCGATCTTACTGCCGATACTGTAACTTCAGCAAGTATGCTCAAGGGTTTTACCGCGCACGACAAATCCGGTGAAATCATTGAAGGTTCGTGCAGCTTTGATGTGGACTCATCTGACGCAACAGCAGCGGCGGCAGAAGTGCTTGAGGGTAAGACATACGCTGCTCGGGGTAAGACCTTTACGGGAACAATGCCAAACAAAGGCTCTGTTAACGGCTCGATTTCCGAGGTTGACGGGGAGTTTGCTATTCCGATGGGTTTCCACGATGGCTCGGGAAAGGTATCCATCAGCGCAACAGAACAGGCTAAAATCATACCCTCGAATATCAAGAAAGATGTTACAATTCTCGGTGTTGTAGGAACGCACGAAGGCAGCGAGGAAGTAAATGCACAGACAAAGACAATCAAGCCAACTTTTGATGAACAGACTGTTCTTCCCGATGAGGGATATGATTACCTTTCTCAGGTTATGGTTGCAGCCATTCCGGTTACTGAAACCGAGAACAGCGCAGGCGGGATTACAGTTACTGTCGGAGTGTGATTATATGGCGGTAAATAAAGTTGTAATTGACGGAGTTACTGCCATTGACCTGACGAATGACACGGTATCTGCCGATAAACTTCTTAAAGGTATAATCGCACACGACTGTTCGGGAAATCGGATAGTCGGTACAATGGGCGGTGATAGTCTGCTCCCGAAGCCTTATGCGTTGGCGGACTTTTGGGATTTTACTCAAAACGTTGATACTGACAGGAATTCATGGAAAAGCCTGATGAGCGAAAAAAATATCACGGGCAACGGTATTCTGACGAATTCAGCGGATTTCATTCAATTTTCAGAGCAGTATATCTGCGAATATTATCCGCTGTTTGCTTTCACCGTGTATGCGATTATCCGCGCTCCCGAATATGTCAGCGGCTGCTATGATTTGATTGCAACATCATACGGGAACACACCGTACTTCAATGTTGGTTCGTACAATGGCACATTTGATATAATAACAAGTCCGCAAGCGCAGCAGATGTTGTACACAAATGTTCCCGCTTATGGCGAGTGGCACGTTGTTGCTATGACCTTTGAAGGCACTTGTAATTATGGCA
>JBJESC010000348.1:0-2062 GCA_051882615.1 Oscillospiraceae bacterium | reverse complement strand
AGGACAATTTCACTTGGGAATTTTCTCGATTTTGCAGGTGTGGCCCTTGCTGTTGTCATAGCTTATTCCGACAAGCAGAATTTCTCCGCTGAAAGCGTTGAGCTTTTCCGTGTAGTTCTTCTGCTTAATCTGTTCAAGGGCGTTATCGGCGGAGTTGTTGTATTTCAGCTCGATAACCATAGCGGGGGAGTTAACGCCTTTTCGGGGAATAAAGGTCAGGTCGGCAAAGCCCTTTCCGCTCGGCAGCTCTCTGAAAATCTCGTAGTTGTTCTTTGCGGAATAGTATGCGAGCGAAAGCGTTACGGACAGCGACATTTCGTTGTTGTATCCGATAATGGAGGTGTTTTTTTGGTGAACGCTCTCGAGAATTTCCGCAACGGTATCGCTGTCACAAGCAAGCGTTGCCTTTAGCAGTTCATCGGACTCCCTGATTGAGTTCATAACCTCTTCCCAACCGCCGTCCTCTATGCAGTTGATGAACTCCTGCTGGACTTCCTTATTGGGAATCCAAGCGGTTTTGGTGTCGAAATCATAGGTAAGATAACCGAGGTGAATAAGCAGCGTAAGAACATCATCGGCAGAATTGAGCGTAACCATATCGTTCTGAAATTTCGCCGTGTTGACGTAGATGTGTTCTCCCGCAATCATTGCGATAACCTTTTGGCGGAGTCCGTCCATATCCAGCTTGATATACAGCTTCAGTGCTTCAAAGGTCTCGGTTTTTGTCCAGTAGCTGTCGAAAATTTTCGTGGTAAGCGCTCTTACAACCGAGCGCGGATTGTAGATGTCAAATCCGTTGACGCGGTATCCGTCATACCACGCCGCCATTTCGTCAAACGGCATATCGTACTGTTCGCAAAGAGCTTGAACATCTGCAACAGTAAATCCCGTAAATTCGGCAAACTGCGCCTGATTAGCCATAGAGTACTCATCGTACATATTAAGTGCCGAATGCTCGCCGTATTTCTTGACGGGAAGAATGCCTGTCGCATAGTCAAGGGCAACGTAAGCCTTGTCTTTCAGAATATCGCGCAAAAATCCAAGATACTCAGTCTGTCCGTTCTTATCGTTTTTGTGCATACGGAAAATGCTGTCCCACTCGTCAATTAAAAACACAAACGGGATTTTAAACTTGTCGTAAATCGTTGCAAAAGCCTTGTCAAGCGTAAGACGAGGCGGCATTTTAACATCGGGATATGCTTCGGAAATTTCGTAAAGCAAATCTTCCGTTATAAATTTTATCATTTCATCGATATTATTCGCTTGTCCTGCAAAGTCGCACATATCGAGATGAATTACATTGTACTTGTTCAAGTGTTTTTCAAAATCCGCTGATTTGGCGATATTCAATTTGCCGAACAATTCTCTTGAGTCGCAGCCTCTGCTGTAATAAGCAGTCAGCATATTTGCCGCCATCGATTTGCCGAAACGGCGCGGTCTGCTCAAACAAATGTGTCGTCCTTCGGTGTTGAGCAAGCTGTTGGTAACACCTATCAGCCCGGACTTGTCTACATAAATCTGAGAATTAACCGCCATCTTGAACAAGTCGTTCCCGGGATTAAGAAAAATCCCCATCAAGCGCACCTCCTTTTTAAGCTACCTAATTCAATATTATTGTACCACATTTTCATTTCTTTTGCAAGCACAATCACTAATCTTTTTTCAACAGAAAATCGGCTATGTGGACAATTTCAATTCCGTTCACATTCCCCAAAGCAAGCGGGTCGCGGCATACTACGTATTTGTGGTAATGGTCTTTGATTTCCATTCGTCAACTATCTTCAAACTTATGTTATTCCGAAAGCAAAAAATCCCTGATATTCATGTGCTGATAACCGTCACGACTGAAATCAAATTCATCGAGTGTGAGGACATATTTGGGGTAATTGTCGGGGATATCTCGAAATGCACCGAATTCACGCTCGGCTGTTTTTTCGTCTGCAAGAAGGTAAGCAACCTGATAATAAGCTTTTTGACCGGATTTTTCCGCAACAAAATCCACCTCAAGCTGATTGTTTTTGCCGACAGTAACACTGTACCCCCGGCGAAGCAGCTCCATATA
>JBJESC010000347.1:0-8001 GCA_051882615.1 Oscillospiraceae bacterium | reverse complement strand
CGCGTTCTTTGCTCTCAGGCGGCGGACGAAATGCTGTATATCCGCAACGTGGACGCTTCGTTTACGGTTTATCCGATTGAAAACGGCTGGAGCATAAGCGCACGTTCGCTCGGCAAGATAAATGTTCAGGTTATAATGGAAAGCCTCGGAAACAAGAAGGACGACGGCGGCGGTCACCAGTCAATGGCGGGAGCGCAGCTGTACGACACTACGCTTGAAGACGCAGTAGACAGACTTCATACCGCTATTGACGATTATCTTAACAATACGGCAGAGGAGAAACAGTAATATACAGGAGGACATAATTATGAAGGTTATTCTTTTACAGGACGTTCAGGGAACGGGAAAAAAGGGCGAGATTAAGGAAGTTAAGGACGGCTATGCTCAGAACTTCCTTATTAAAAAGGGATTGGCTCAGGAGGCAAACGCGAAAAACCTCAACCTACTTCAGGGACAGAAGGACAGCGCTCAGCACAAGATAGACGTTGATATTCAGAACGCTAAGGATATTGCGGCAAAGCTTGACGGCAAGACCGTTATCGTTAAGGCAAAAGCGGGACAGAACGGCAGACTTTTCGGAACCGTCACCGCAAAGGAAGTATCAGCCGCAATCAAGCAGTCGCTCGGCGTTGATGTGGACAAAAAGAAGATTACCATTGATTTGAAGATTGAGGGCTTCGGCTCCTTCGCGGCTTCTGCGAGACTGTATGCGGGAGTTACCGCGAAGTTTACCGTCTCGGTTGAAGAAGAATAAGAGAGGATTGATTTAAATGGCAGATTTTGACTATGCAGGAGTAAACCTGCCGTTCAGTCTGGAAGCGGAGCAGTCGGTTATCGGCGCGGTACTTATCGACGGGGAAACCCTTGGCGACGTGATAGTTACGCTTCACCCCGAGCATTTCTATGCGGACACCAACCGCAGTATTTTTGAAATAATGACGTCGATGTTTATGGCGAACGAAAAAATAGACATCGTAACCGTTGTGGAAGCGTGTCAGCGCCACGGCGTTTTCAAAACCGCAGAGGAAGCGAAGAAGTATCTGTGCGATGCTATCGACAGTGTACCCAGCGTTTCTGCGGCGGTTAAGTATGCGGGAATGATAACCCAGAAGTATATGCTCCGCGAGTTGATTTTCGCTTCCAAGGAGATTATTGAGGCAGCAAATAACAGCCCCGATACCGCAGATGATATTGTTGATTTTGCCGAGCAGAAGATTTTCAATATTCGTTTGGGAAAGTCCGACAGCTCGCTTACGCATATCGGACCGATTGTTTACGGCAGAGTAAAGGCGCTTGACGAGCTGGTTCACAGCAGTCAGATGAATAACGGCAAGCCGGTTATGACCGGGCTTGAAACGGGCTTTACTCACGTTGACAAGCGTATTTACGGCCTTAACAAATCCGACCTGATTATTCTTGCGGCGCGTCCCGGTATGGGTAAAACCTCGTTTGCGATGAACCTTGCGCTGGGTGCGGCAAGGAAAAATCCCAAATCTCAGATTTGCGTGTTCAGCCTGGAAATGTCAAAGGAGCAGATTGTATCCCGTATTATTTCCAGCGAGGCAAGAATTTCCTCGGACGCTATGAAAACGGGAAAGATTTCTGCCGAACAGATGTCCTCCATTATGCGCGTGGGCGAGTTTTTGCAGCAGCTGGAGATTTACATTGACGATACTCCCGCTGTTAATATAATGAATATGAAGTCGAAGCTTCGGAGAATGAAGAACCTCGGCTTGGTAATCGTGGACTATCTTCAGCTGATGACCACCACGGGACGCTACGGCGCAAACCGTACTGCGGAAATGTCGGAGATAACCCGAAACCTCAAAATTCTGGCGAAGGAGCTCAACGTGCCCGTAATCGCGCTTTCGCAGCTGTCACGTGCTTCGGAGCAGCGCCCCGATAAGCGCCCGATGCTGTCCGACCTGCGTGAGTCGGGCTCGATCGAGCAGGACGCGGATATTGTTATCTTCCTTTACCGCAACGCATACTACGATAAGACCGATCCGAATGATAAGGTTTGCGAGTGCATTATCGCAAAGAACCGTCACGGCGAAACGGGAATGATACCGATTGGCTGGGAGGGTGAATACACGCGCTTCTACAACGTTGACTTCACCCAAAAAGCTCCCCCTGCGGGATAAACGAAAGTATGGAAGAATTTTTAAGCAAAGTATCGGAGACGATTTCCGAATACGAAATGTTCAGGCGCGGCGAAACGGTTACGGTGGCGCTTTCGGGCGGCGCGGACAGCGTTTCGCTGCTCAGAGCGCTGAAGTCGCTGGAGGACGCGCTTGAAATCCGCGTGTGCGCGTGTCATCTCAACCACTGTCTGCGCGCAGAGGAGAGCGACTCCGACGAGCGGTTCTGCACGGAGCTGTGCAAAGCGCTCGGAGTTCCTCCGGAAACGAGACGCGTTGAGATTGCAGGGCTTACAAATCCCCACGAGAGCATAGAACAGGCGGCGCGGAGAATACGATACGAGTTCTTTGAGGAGACGCTGAGGAAGTTCGGCAGCCGCGTTCTGGCTACGGCGCATACCGCTTCCGACAACGCGGAGACCGTGCTGCTGAACCTCACGCGCGGCACAGGGATTTCGGGACTGTGCGGAATTCCTCCCGTCCGAGAGTTCGGAGGGGAGAATGCTTTTCGCGTGGTAAGACCGCTGCTTGGCTGTACGCGCACGGAGGTGGAGGAATATCTTGCCGCTCTGGGGCAGGATTTCGTTACGGACAAAACCAACCTCTCCGACGACTATTCCCGCAACCGAATTCGGCTGAATGTTATTACAGAATTGGAAAAAATCAACCCATCATTACAGACTGTAATATCCAGAATGACGAAAATAGTCCGCGAGGACGACCGTTTCCTCGAGGAGCTGAGCGACAAGGCGCTCTCCGAAGCGAAGACGGGGAGAGGCTGGAGCGCCGCTGCTCTCGCAGAACTGCCCAAGCCCGTAAAGGCACGGACGGTGCGCCGAATTCTGGAAATGGGCGGCATCGAGCCGTCCGCGCTGAGGATAAATTCTGCAATGTCGCTTCTGGAGCGCCGAAGCGCACGTTACAACCCCTGCAAGGATAAGTTCTTTACAATCCGAAAGGGCGTGTGCTTTACCGAAACAATTCATCAGGAGTTTGGTGGTTTTAACGAAAAGAAATCCACGAATAAATAGAAATTTGAAATTTTCAACTAATATTCACATAAAGGAATTGCTTTTTTCAAAGTAATATGCTATAATTAAATCTGCACGGGGAAACTATGCGTTTTTTTCCCCGAAAACAGTTTTCGAGACATAAAGAGCGGACTATATGTGCCGCATATATACAAAAGAAAGGCGGATAAGTAGCTAGATGAAGAAAAACAGGCTCCAAGGCGTTATAATTTACTTTCTGATTGCGATTTTGCTCATATTCGGACTGGTTTATATGCTGAACGTCGCGGGCGGCTCCAAAAAGAGCACTGCCAGCTATTCTCAGGTTATCACCGAGTTTGATAACCTCAACGTTTCGGCGTATGAGCTGGATTTGGGAAGCGGCGTTCTGAAGTATTACCTCAAGGGCGATAAGCAGGTAAGGGAAAATCTCAAGACCTATACCGTTCCGAATGTGAATATTTTCATTAACGATATTAACAGCGGCTTTACAGAGGACGGAAAGCCCGCTAACTACCGCATTCGTTATAATGAAGCAAATCCCGAGGCTCCGCTGGTTGAGAACTATATTCCGATTTCGGATAATACGTTCTTCACCACCATTCTGCCTTATCTGCTGCTGATTGGCGTTATGATTGTATTTACGATAATCGTTCTGCGCCAGACAACGGGCGGCGGCAAAATGAACACCTTCTCACGCGCAAACGTTCGTCAGCAGACGGGCAAGAAAGTCACCTTCAATGATGTGGCGGGCGCAGACGAGGAGAAGCAGGAGCTTGTCGAAATCGTTGACTACCTCAAAAATCCCGGCAAGTACCGCGAAATCGGCGCAAGAGTTCCCAAGGGCGTGCTGCTTGTAGGCCCTCCCGGAACAGGTAAAACGCTGCTCGCAAAGGCTGTTGCGGGTGAGGCGGGTGCGCCGTTCTTCTCAATTTCCGGTTCGGACTTCGTTGAAATGTATGTCGGCGTGGGCGCTTCGCGTGTAAGAGACTTGTTCGACCAGGCGAAGAAGCAGACTCCCTCTATCGTGTTCATCGACGAAATCGACGCGGTAGGACGTCAGCGCGGCACCGGTCTTGGAGGCGGTCACGACGAGCGTGAGCAGACCTTGAACCAGCTTCTCGTAGAAATGGACGGCTTTAACGAGAACGAGAACATCATCGTTATGGCGGCAACCAACCGCCGTGATATTCTCGACCCCGCATTGCTTCGTCCCGGACGTTTTGACAGACAGATTTACGTTAACTATCCCGATATGAAGGGACGCGAGGAAATCCTCAAGGTTCACACCAGAAACAAGAATATCGGCCCCGATGTGGATTTGAAGCGCATTGCGGGAAGAACTGTGGGCTTTACGGGCGCGGATTTGGAGAACCTCGTAAACGAGGCGGCGCTTATGGCTGCCCGCAACAACCGCAAGGCTGTTACCGAGGCGGATATTGAGGAAGCTACCGTTAAGGTAGTTGCAGGCCCCGAGAAGAAGAGCCACATTGTCAGCGACGAGGATAAGCGCATTACCGCTTATCACGAGGCGGGACACGCGGTTGCGACTTACTTCTGCCCCACTCAGGATAAGGTTTACAAGGTTACAATCGTTCCGCGCGGAAATGCGGCGGGCTTTACTATGCACGTTCCCGAAAAGGATCACGAGCATATGACCAAGCGCCGTATGGAAGAAAGCCTTGTTGTTCTCCTTGCGGGACGTGCTGCGGAGCAGGTTGTGCTTGACGATATTACAACGGGCGCTTCAAACGATATTGAGCGCGCTACCGAAACGGCTCACGAGATGGTGACGAGATACGGCTTCTCCGAGAAGCTCGGTCCTATCCTCTACGGCGAGGAAGGCTCGCAGGTGTTCCTCGGACGCGACTATTCGCGCCAGAGCAGACACTTCTCCGAGACGGTTGCAAGCGAAATCGACGCAGAGGTGCGCGAGATTATCGAAACCGCTTACGAGCGTGCGAAGGATATTCTCACCGAGCACCGTGATTTGCTTGAGAACGTTACTCAAATGCTTATCAAGAGCGAGACCATTGACGGTCCCGAGTTCTATAAGCTGATGAGCGGTGAAATCGACACGGACGGAAACTCTACAACCGAATTTGTGACCGAAAAGCCCGAAACCGATAATGTTTCGGAAACCACTTCCGAAGACGTTGAAATCGACATCAGCGAAGATAAAAGCGACGAATAATTGAATAAAACGAATTCCGCTCTGTATTTTCAGGGCGGAATTTTACGGAGAGTATATAATGATTGAATACATAGACCAAGCCCCTACTCTGGAGGAGTATTTTGAAATGCGGCGAGCGGTAAACTTTATGCCGCTGTCCGAGCGAATTGCTTCCAACGCGCTGAACAACGCATTCCATATCACCACGGTGCGGGATAACGGCAGAGCAATCGGGATGATACGCGTTTTGTCGGACGGCAGCTATGCGAACTTCATCACGGACGTTATGGTTATTCCCGAGTATCAGCATCGGGGGATAGGCAAGGAAATGATGAAGCGAACGGTTGACTATATGCGCGGAACGCTTCAGCCGGGCGAAACAATTGTCCTTTACCTGATGTCGGCAATCGGCAAGGAGGAGTTTTACAAGCAGTTCGGCTTCAGAACCCGCCCGAACGAGGTGTGGGGCGCGGGAATGAGCCAATGGATAACCGCTCCCAAGGAATAACCGCGGTTTTCGGAAATCATATATTGACAAAACGATTGGTTTATGGTAAAATGAAACAGTAAGGCGATATGCCGGGAAAAGTGTTTTTGAATATGTGAGGTAATTTATGGAAAGATTTTGTAATAAGTGCGGAAGTCTTGTAAGCGGCGACGGCGTTTTCTGCCCTAACTGCGGTGAGAAGCTGGACAGCGCAGTAGACCTCGGAAAGCCCTCTACTCCTGTTTCGGACGTTATGCCGATGGCTCCTACTACTTCCAACACCACAGGTACATACGGCGCAGCTAATACCACGGGTACATACGGCGCAACCAACACCACTAATACTACCGGTGTGGGTTCGTATCAGGGACAGATTCCGAGCTACGGTCAGCCCGTTGTTCAGGTGACGCCTGTGAATAACACCGAGATGACTGTCGGACAGTGGGTACTCACCATCTTCCTTTCGGGTTTAGGAATTATCGGACTTATTCTCCTGTTTGTATGGGCGTTCGGTTCCGATACTCCTACCAGCAAGAAAAACTACGCACGCGCTATGCTTATCTGGCAGGCAATCGCGGTTGGTCTGGTAATCCTCTTCTACATAGTAATGTTCGCGTGCATCGGTGCGGCGGCAGGAGGACTGTCGGACTTCTTTAACGAGATTGAAAACTATGCGGCAATCAATAATTTGTTTATCAGATAATCATTCTATAAGTAATGAACTCCCGTGGGAATACCACGGGAGTTTCAGACTGTCTATAAAGCCCCATCTACTTCGTCAACGGCACAGTTGGCAGGCACAAAGCCTAGCCAACGTGCCGTTTCCTTGTATCTGGAGCTTTCTCGACAGTCTGTTTTCATGCTTTTAGATAAAGTGAAAGCGATGAAACAATGTGCCGAAAATCGAAGTTCAGCATAGAATAATCAAGGGGGGAACTCACAGCCGTGCCGTGAGGCGGCGAAAGCCCAAGGATACCGAACGAGCAATCCCCGTTATTGGTGTCGTTTGCGGGGCTTGCAGCGGCTGTTTAACATATAGGGCTGTTTTCGGAGCTTTGCTTCGGGAACAGCCCGTCAGCCGTTCAGAGCATGGACAAGCCTCTTGAAGTGGCTTCCGCGCTCCTCAAAGTTCTTGTAAAAGCCGTAGCTTGCGGACGCGGGCGAGAGCAGAACGCGCTTCTTTGCAAACATTGAGGCGATATTCACCGCCTGCTCCAGATCCTCGGCGGGGAGAACTCGCACATCGGGATTTGTGATAAGCTTGCCTATTCTTCTGCCGCTGTCGGGGAGGAGAATTACGTTCTTTACCGCTCCTGTGTTGAGGAAGTCGCCGAGAATGTCGTAGGAAATTCCCCTGTCCATACCGCCGAGAATAATGCAGTCCGTGCCGTCAAACGCGTTTACGGCGGCGATTGCGGCCTCGGGAACGGTGCAGATACTGTCGTTGATGTACTCCACTCCGTTTATGACCGCAACCCGCTCCAGACGGTGTTCAAGCCCCAGAAACTCGGGGAGATGCTCAAGGCAAGCGTCGATGTCCGCTCCCGCGAGCTTGGCTGCGGCAAGCGCTACTCCGATGTTGTAGAGGTTGTGCTTTCCGCAGAGTCGGGTTTTGATTTTCTCGGCGGGGATTTCCTCGCCGAAGACGAAAATCGACGAGCCGTCCGTCCACACATCGGCAGGCTTTCCGAATGCGGTGGAGTGCAATGTTCCTCCGCACTCAACGGGGAAGAGGTCTATGTTAGCGAGCGTGTGCGAATTTTCCCCCTGAAAACGCGCGATATTGCGCTTGGCATTGGCGTAGGCTTCGTAATCCACATAGTGGTCGAGATGTTCGGGGAAGGTGTTCAGCAGTACGGAAATGTCGGGAGAGTGACGGACGAATTCCAGCTGATGACAGCTCATCTCGCACACGATAGTCATATTCTCGTCATATCGTGAAAGAAAGCGGAGCGGAGGAATTCCGATATTGCCGATGAGTATTGACGGAATTCCACAGCTTTGCAGAAAGTGGAATATAAGCGAGGAGGTGGTGGATTTGCCTTTCGTGCCCGTAACGCCTATGATATGCTTGCAGGGGTTGAGCCGCAGAAGCACCTCAGTCTGGGTGAGGATTTTCGCCTTGGCTTCCTCGCTGAGCTTATCCTTGATGATAACTCCGGGCGATTGGAGGATAAGGTCGTATTCCTC
>JBJESC010000346.1:0-8037 GCA_051882615.1 Oscillospiraceae bacterium | reverse complement strand
GGTAAGAGCCTTGCCCGTGCGGGGGTCAACAAGCTCGGAGAATTCTTCAAGCACCTGCGTCATCTCGTTGCCGCGCTCGCCGCAGCCGATGTACACGATAATATCCGCGTCGCACCACTTCGCAAGCTGGTGCTGAGTCATTGTCTTTCCCGTGCCAAATCCGCCGGGGATAGCCGCAGTTCCGCCCTTGGCAATCGGGATAATCGTATCAATGATACGCTGACCTGTGATGAGCGGACGGCTGACGGGAAGCCGCTTCGTCACGGGACGCGGCTTCTTGATTGCCCACTTCTGCACCATTGTAAGCTCTTTTTCCTCGCCGAGCGGAGTTTTAACCTTGAGGATAACGTCATTAACCGTGTACTGACCGTTCTCCGCAGCGAAAACAACCTCTCCGCTCATATCGGGCGGGAGCATACACTTGTGCGTGATAAGCGGCGTTTCGGGACAGGTGCAGTAAATGTCGCCGCCCTTCAGTACGTCGCCGACCTTGACGGTTACGGTAACATCGTACTTCTTCTCGGTATCCAGCGAGAAGATAGCGTTACCCTCCGCTACAAAGGGATTGACCTCAAAGCCTGAACCGCCCAGCTTCGTCATATCTCTCAGCGGGCGCTCAATTCCGTCGAAGATGTTCGAGATAATACCGGGACCGAGCGTTGCGCAGACGGGAGCGCCTGTCGATACAATCGGTTCTCCGACCTTCAAGCCCGCCGTATTTTCGTATACCTGAATTGTCGTAAACTCATCGGTAACGCCGATAACCTCGCCGATAAGCTGCCGCTCACCCACCAGCACCATCTCGAGCATAGAGAAGTCGCGGGTATTGCGAGCCTTGACAACAGGTCCGTTTATTGAGTAAATCGTATTCAACGTGTTCAAGAGTGATTTTCCTCCCGTTTATATGGTGAGTTCCTTCTTGCCGACAAAGGCTTCCCGCTCCTCGTCAAGCGCACTGTCAAGCGAAAAGTCGGCAAACAGCCCCTTTTCCTCGTTCATAGCGCAAATTCCTCCGATGTCGATATTCACATCGGGACGAACCTCGTTCTTAGTGAGTGCTTTAACCTTGTCAATATCCGCCGCTTTGGCAAGAACGACAAACTCTCCTCCGAGCGACTGTTCCGCCTTTTCCAGAGAGCTTTTCAGATACGCTTCATACTTGTCCGACTTCGCGAAAGCGACAAGCTCGCCTTTCAGCTCCTCAAAAAAGCTGTCAATCAGTTCCTTACGGTGAGAGAGCACCGCCCGCTCAATCTCAAAATCGCAGCGGGAAAGCTCCTTCTTAATCCGCGTTTCGGCTGCATTTCGCTCGGCACGGATTGCGGCAAGCTCCTCTCGGTTCTTCGCCTGAGCGCGGACTTTTCCCGCAGCGCTCCTACGCTCGCGGATTTCTGCCACACGCTGAGCAATCTCCTTTTCCGCCTGCTCGTCAACCGCCGCCTGAAAACGGCTGATTTTGGAGGCGTTTATTGCATTTAAATCCATAATTATCCTTTCACTCACAGTTTAACGCCGATTGCGTCTTCAACATAACTGCTGATTGCGTTAATCACATTGCTGTTACCGTGACGGTCGGGAATTTCCACAACCAGAGGTCTGCGGCAGTTGAGCTTCAGGTCGTACACCCTGTCGTGACAGAGCGAAACGAGCTTTTCGGTCATCAGCACCACAGCGATTTCCTTGTCCGAAAGCGCATAGTCCAGCGCCTTTGTAACCTCTTCCTCGGTGTGCGCGACAACGCCCTCAATACCCGCCATTCTCATTCCCATCTGAGTATCAATGTTGTCGCTGATAAGATAAAACTTCATAAATCCGTTCCCCGATTAACCGAACAGAATAAGGATAGAGATAAGCAGTCCGTAAATTGCAACGCCCTCGCCGAGCGCAACGAAAATCAGCGCCTTTGAGAACGACTTGTCATTCTCGGAAACCGCGCCGATAGCCGCGGGAGCCGCACCGCCTACCGCGATACCCGTACCGATAGTGCCAAGTCCCGTAGAGAGCGCCGCACCGATGTACTTAAGTCCCTCAGCAAGTCCGCCGTTAGCCGCAGCGGTGTTTACCGCCTCAGCGGTCTCGGCGAAAGCGCCCGTAAGCGGCAGAACGGTCATAACCGCCATTACTCCGAAGAACGAAGCCACATTTGCGATAACGGAAACCTTCTTGTTGAAGGGCTTCTTGTCGTGCATTCTCTTAAGGCATACAAACAGCGGTGCCATAATCGCCGCAACAACAACCAGCGGCATTGTAAACAGTAAAACGTAATTCATAATCATATCCTCCGATTTTTATATTTCGTTTTCAATATTGATTTCAACGGGTGCAAAGCTCTTTCCGTTTCCCTCGTAGAAGCGGCTGAAAATCTCGTAGAACTCAAGTCTGAGCACCTGAATTCCGACCAGCAAGCCCTCAATTCCCATTACAACGATATTGCCGATAATGTAGGTGATAACCGTCTTTACGGTAATCTCCGCTCCAGGAACGGTAGTCCCCGCAAGCTGTGCCACAACCAACATAAAGCCCGCGTGAGAGAGGACAAAGCCGCCTACTCTGAGGTAAGACATCGTGTTGGACAGAAAGCTGATTGCGCTCTCAAACAGCTCAATAAAATTCTCAATGATGAAGTTGCCAATGCTTTCGGGCTTTTCAATCTTCTTCCCCGCCACAAGCTCGGAAAGCGGTTCTTTGAAGAAGATAAGCACAATCGGAAGCACAATAAGACAGATTATATACGCGGGGCTGAACATCGGAACGCCGAAAAGCAGCTGTCCCACAAGTCCCGCAACCAAAGCGGCATAGAGAACAATTCCCGCAAGTCCGTTTACCGAAAACAGCGCCGCACCCGTCTTTTTCACCTTGAAATTCTGCACCATATTAAAGGTCATCGAAATCAGGATAAGCACAATTCCGATAGCAAGCGCAAACAGCAGAATAACGGTTGCCGCTTGGAAAATATTCTCGGGGTGCTCGGGAATTCCCAGCCCGCCGAACAGTCTGCATACATTGTGCCAGATTTCCTCACGGTGATAGATAGGCTTGATTATCGTTTCAATTCCGAACACCGAGCCGTAGATGCAGCCGCCCGCCATCGAGAACAGTCCCAGCCTTGTCATAATCGGGGCAAGTCCGTTTTTCGTGAGCTTTGTGAGAAGCAGTCCAAGCAGCGATACTACAAGTCCCTGTCCCACATCTCCGAACATCAGCCCGAAGAGAATCATATACGTCCACGCGACATAAGGCGTCGGGTCAAAGCCCGAATAGGACGGCAGACCGTACATCTTAACGAACATCTCAAATGGCTTTACAATGCGGTTGTTCTTCAGCTTGACAGGAACGTCCGCAGACGCGCCCTTGCGGCTGAGCGGAACTTCAACGCACTTGATGTCCTTGGAAATTGCCTTCATTGCAAGACGCAGGTCCGTGCTTTTCTTTGTCGGGCAGTATCCCGAAAAGGAGAAATGCTCTCCCGCAACAAGTACGAAGCGCCGCAAATCGAAGCAGTCCGCTTTATATTTCAGCTTGCACATAACCGCGCGGAAATCATCCTGAAGTTCATCGGTGAGGTAAGCCAGCTCCTGTTCAAGACGGAGCTTGTCGCCTTCTTCCGCTTCAATCTGCTCTGCAAGCTTCTTATCAGCGTCCTCGGCATTGTCTCGGAGATAGCCGGGGAGCTTTGTACGCTCAAACAGCAGCGAATTCATAACCGAATCCGCAAATTCCGCCATCGAGAACGGCACCAGATATATTCCGTAAACGAAGTCGTTGTTGCGTTCTACCGGCAGGAAGATAAAGCATTTCTCAGTAAAGTATTGCAGCTTCTGCTCGCTCTCCGCGGGCATTCTTCCTATTCGCACCTTAACGTATTTCAGCGAAAACAAGTCCTGAAACGAAACGTTAAGTCCCAGCAGATGCTTAACGTAAGCCTCCGTGCTTTTGTGCTCCTCCAGAGACTTAGTAACCTTTTCATACTCGCTGCAAAGTTGGTCGTATCGGGCGCTTATTTTCTCAAAATACTCCTCGAAATCCGCGGCTGTTTCGTAAGGCAGGTGCTGAAAACCGCACTTCTCGGGCTTGATTTTCAGATTGACCGCCATATCGCGGATTTTTGCGTAAATTCCCGAATACGGGTTCTGCTCACCCATATTCCGAAGCGTTGTGTTTTGTATCATCTGAAAGGATTTGCTCTCGCAGCAAGCCACGAGGACAGATTCCAAATGCTCAGTCGAACCCTCAATAGTCATCTGAGACATTTTTTCGATACCCACACCGCATCACCCCCTGTTTGTTTTTATCAGATAACCAGCAATTCCAGAATTCTGCTTCCTTCCATACCGTATCTCGTCCCCTCAATGAGGGTTTTTATATTCCTTAATTCAATCGAAAGACACTCCGAAAGCGCAAAGTATGCAGCCGCCGAGCTCTGCGACAGCCGAAGCGATTTCTTCAGGAAATCAAGGCTTATCCGCTCGGTAAGCAGCTCCACCGTTCTCGGAGCTTCTCCCTCAAACCGATAGCCTATCTCCGTAAGCTGCGCGGCGATTTTTTCCGCGCTGTCCAGCCGTACCAGCTGCTCGATAACCGCGTCGGACAAGCGGTACTTGAACTCAAAGAGCGGAATTTGCGAAAGCTCCGTGCCGAAAATCGCGTTGTATCTGTACAGCGTAACCACGTTTGCCATATCCACGCCGCGCAGTATAAGCCGCCGCAGCTCCTTGCGCTCCGTACCCTTGTATTCCTTATCGACAGCCTTGAGCAGCCGCATATAGTACTGCGTGTAGATTTTCCGCTCAAACTCGCCGACATCAAAACTGCCGCTCTCGGCGGAGCTCATCAACAGGTCGCCCACCGCCTTGAAGTACGGTGTGGGACGGAGTATTTCTGCCGCTTCCACAAGGCTTGCGGAAGTACCCAATGCCGCCAAATCCACGCTCGCGCTCTTTGAAAAGAACAGCGGCAGCGAGGCAATGTACTCGTCCGTGCTTCCGCACCAAACGCTTTGCACAGCCAGGATAATCTGCTCTATCTCCAACCGCATTACAATGTACTTGAAAAAGCCTGTGCTCTCCGTAAAGTCAAACCTGCGGAAGCTGTCGAAAATCTCGTAAACCGACTTGAGCATAAGGTTTTCAAGCTGACCGCGGTGGATAATCTGCGGATTAACGGAGGCAAGCGTTTTTTCAAAACGCGGCGTCTGCTTGAGGTACGCAAAAACGTCCCCCACCGTTTCCTTGGACGCCAGCTGGTTGTAATCCTCCGCCTTCAGCATCCGTCCGAACACTGCCCTCGCCTTTGCAACGACAGCGTTAGAAGAAAGCGACATATTATCCCCCCGTTATTCTTCCGAGAATTTCGGACTTCCATTCGGTTTTATGCGCGGCAAATGCCTCGTCAAGCTCGCGGCATCGTCCGTTTCGGGTTTCCTCCGCCTGACGCAGCTTCTCGTCCAGCTTCTGCCTGCTCTCGGCTTCAAAAGCCTCCGCTGCCTTGCGCTCCGCTTCGATAGCGGCGCGGCTTTCACGCTGAGCTTGCTCATCCGTTTCGTTCAAACGACTGCTCTCGCGCTCAACCGCCTCGCGCACACGAGCCTCGGCAGCCTTGTCCATTTTAATAATCTGCTCTATAATATCCATATTTTCACTCCGTAAAAAATAAACACCTCTCTTTATATTAATTTATTTCCCCTCAATAGTCAACCGTCAACCTAGACAATTTTTCCTTTTTATACTTGTGCATAATAGCTATACATTATTATATTACAGCGGAAAAGCGCTCTGCGAGTGGAATTATGCTTTTTTTGAATACCGTACTGTCTGCCGTCATTTTACACATATTTTACGTTTGACGTTTTTATAATTCTTGACAAAACCAACAGTATATGATAGAATGAAATATGAGGGAATTCCTCACAACCATTCTTTTTAGGAGGAAAAAGCTATGCCACCCAAAGAAGTATTAATTCCTGTTATAGTTGTTGCCGTAATCCTTATATTTATGTTTGCGGCAGGATACCGTAAAGCACCGCCCGATAAGGCTTATATCATAAGCGGTCTGCGCCGCAAGGCTAAGGTCGTTATTGGAAAGGCTGCGATTAAGCTGCCATTCTTCGAGCGCTGCGACGTACTGGAGCTCTCCCTTATGTCCGTAGATGTAAAGACATCTCAGGCAGTACCGACTGCGGACTACATAAACATTATGATTGACGCTGTTGTAAACGTCAAGATTTCCCCCGAAGTTGAAACCATTCAGCGCGCTCAGCAGAACTTCCTCAACAAGAACGCACAGTACATAACCAATGTTGCGCGCGAGGTTCTCGAGGGTAATATGCGTGAAATCGTCGGTCAGATGCGTCTGGAGGAGATGATTTCCAACCGTCAGGCATTCGCCGATAAGGTTCGTCAGAACGCAGACCCCGACCTTCGTGCAATGGGCCTTGAAATCGTATCCTTTAACGTTCAGAACTTCGTTGACGACAACGGTGTAATCAACGATATGGGTATTGATAACACAATGCAGATTCGCAAGAAAGCCGCTATTTCCAAGGCGGAGGCAGAGCGCGATATTCGCATTGCTCAGGCAGAAGCAAACCGCAAGGCAAACGACGCGCGTGTTGACTCCGAAACCGCAATCGCAGTTCGCCAGAACGAGCTGGAAATCAAGCAGGCAGAGCTCAAGCGCAATGCCGACATAAAGAAAGCGGAAGCGGACGCAGCCTACACCATTCAGCAGGAAGAGCAGCGCAGAACAATCGAAATCACGACTGCAAATGCAAACCTTGCAAAGCAGGAAAAGGAAGTTGAAATCAAGGCTAAGGAAGCCGAGATTAAGGAACGCGCCCTTGAAGCGGAAGTTAAAAAGACCGCAGAAGCGCAGAAATACGCCGCTCAGCAGAATGCAGACGCAGAACTGTACTCCACTCAGCAGGACGCAGAAGCTAAGAAGTACGAAGAAATCCGCAAGGCAGAAGCCGAGCTGGAAATCAAGAAGAACGAAGCAGCCGCTATTCTCGTAATCGCGCAGAACGAAGCCGCAGCAGAAAAGGCTCGCGCAGAAGCAGCCCGCTTTGCAGCCGAGCAGGAGGCAGAGGGTATCCGCGCTAAGGGCGTTGCGGAAGCGGAAGCAATCCGTGCTAAGGCGCTCGCAGAGGCAGAAGGTCTCGACAAGCGTGCCGAGGCTATGAAGAAGATGGAAGAGGCCGCTGTCCTCCAGATGTACTTCGAGCAGATGCCCGCAATCGCGGAAGCAATCGCAAAGCCGCTCGGAAACGTGGACAAGATTACGATGTACGGCGACGGAAACACCTCCAAGCTGGTGAAGGATATTACCGAAGCCACCACACAGGCGTCCTCGGGACTGCTCGACGGTCTCGGAATTGACCTCAAGCAGATGGTGAACTCGTTCGTTCAGGGCAAGGCAATCGCAAGCGGAATAAACACGGGAGCTGCTCCCACCTTCCCCGACAGCAATGTTGACCTTGACAAGCCCAAGCAGACAACATAATATGTAACAATATGAACTTGCAATACAAAAGATTAGAAGAAACCGACATTCCGAAATGCGCCAATACTCTTATGAAAGCATTCGGCGAAGCACCGTGGAACGAAAACTGGACCTATGAGCAAGCAAGCACCCGTATTGACGAACTGATGTCGGCAAGGGTTTCACGCGGATATGTAGTCTGTGACAATGATAACGATACTGTCGTTGGAATGGCTATCGGACGGATAATGACTTATCTCGACAAAAAAGAAATCTGGCTGGACGAACTCAGTATTCACCCCGATTATCAGCGAATGGGGATAGGAACAAAAATGCTCTCCTACGTCAAGTCGGAACTGGCAAAGGAGCCTGAAGAAATCAAGTCCATTGTTCTGACAACCGAGCGGGGCTATCCAAGCGTCAACTTTTACGAGAAGAATGGCTTTGAGGTTGACGAAAATTGCATTTTTATGGCAGGTTCAGCAAAGTAAATACCGATAGAAGTCAGCCGAGAAATTTTCGGCTGACTTTTTTTATAAAAATTATTAAAAATTTCCTAAA
>JBJESC010000345.1:0-2078 GCA_051882615.1 Oscillospiraceae bacterium | reverse complement strand
TTTTTTCTTGGCGTTTTAGGGTTGGGTGGCTCAGGTTTATTTTAGCAAATATACGATATGGTAAAAAGACAGCAGTATCTTGATAAGCTGATAAAACTGCGTGATAAGCAGGTAATAAAGGTTGTAACAGGATTCCGCAGGTGCGGAAAATCCACCCTGCTGATGCAGTTCAGGGATTATCTGAACGAATGCGGTGTTGAGGACAGCCAGATAATAAGTGTCAATTTTGAGCGGCTCGAATTTGATCACCTGCTTGATCATCATGCGCTATACAAATACATCACGGAACGGCTCCAACCTGATAAGATGAACTATGTCTTTCTGGACGAGGTGCAGATGGTTCCGGAGTATCAGAAAGCGGTAGATTCGCTTTTTGTGATGGAGAATGTTGATGTGTACATTACCGGCTCGAATGCGTATATGCTGTCGGGCGAGCTTGCTACGCTGCTTTCGGGCAGATATGTTGAAATTCAGATGCTGCCGCTGTCATTTGCAGAATACTGGGAGCTGGTCGGCGGCGATAAGCGTGACGCATGGAAGCAGTATTTCGTCAACGGCGGGCTTCCTTATACAGCGTACATTGAGGACGAGGAGATACGCAGCGACTATCTGAACGGAATTTACAACACGGTGCTTCTTGATGTTGTGGAGCGGAAGAAGATACAAGATGTTCCCCTGCTGAAGAGCGTTGTGAGGTTTCTGTTCGATAACATCGGCAACACGGTTTCGTCAAAGAAGATTGCAGACAGCCTTGTCTCCTTTGGGAGAAAGACTACATCTGCAACCATTGAGAATTACATTACTGCGCTAACGGAGTCATTTGTGCTCTATAAGGCAGGTCGTTATGATGTCAAGGGCAAACAGCACCTGAAATCACTTGAAAAATACTATGTCGTTGACATGGGTCTGCGCACGCTTCTTCTTGGGAACAAGAACAGCGATATCGGGCATGTCCTCGAAAACATTGTGTACCTTGAACTTGTCCGCCGCGGATATTCCGTCAGCATAGGCAAGGTGGGGGAGTTGGAGATAGACTTCATAGCCGAGAAAAGCGGCTCGAAGGTTTACTATCAGGTGTCAGCGAGCGTTCTTGACCCGGTGACATTTGAGCGAGAGATAACGCCGCTGCGCAGGGTTCAGGATAATTACCCTAAGTACATCATCACTATGGACGATATTTCTTCGGATAACGAGGGGATACGGCAGGTCAATGTGATTGATTTTCTGCTTGGGAATGCGTAATGGAAGGGATGAGTTATGTATAGGTGTAAGTGTCACAATATCCCTAGTGAAGGAAAATTTACAATCGGAAATGAATACGACTGGAGTTATGTGATTGATACGATATATGTCGTAGATGATGATGGTAATAAGGTTTTCTTTAATGACTTTACTTTTCTTTGGTATTTTAATAAGTTGGAATAACACCATCCTTCATTTACATATTATATCCATGTAGCTGCGTAAGCTATCCGAATAATTTTCGGCACATAGAAACTTCCCCGAAGCGTAACTGCTTTGGGGATATTTTTGTTTATGGAGGAAATGCCTATGTTCAACAACCCACGTTACTGCACACGCGGCATCAGCAGCGAAGTCCCTCTGCTGACGCAAATCATCTTATGGGGCTTAATTGATTCAATGGAGGTAGCCGAAAAAGACTACCTCCAAGTCTTTTGCCTGTCCGAGGAGAGCGGCAAGCAGAAGATTATCCATTCGCAGGAGCAGCCCGAGTATAGCAAAGAGTACCTGTTCCCTAGCGACAACCCCATCACGGCAAAAATCTTCGTCATCGACGACGAAACCCACACTACTATGCTTTTGGCAGAAGAATATTAAGGAGAATTTCACATGGACAACAAAACCGAAAACGAGCGCCTTGTTTGCAGCCGCTGCGGCGCTGAACTCGACACCGAGGACTACTATGAAATGCAGGGTGAATTGCTTTGCCCTGACTGCTATCACAACGAAACCGTCGCCTGCGAACACTGTGGCGAGCGTATCTGGCTTGATGACAACGCCGGCTCGGACAATATGCCGCTCTGTCAGCGCTGCTATGACGATTATTACACAACCTG
>JBJESC010000344.1:0-8149 GCA_051882615.1 Oscillospiraceae bacterium | reverse complement strand
GCAAACAACCTCGTTCTCAACTGCACCTCCTATAATAACGCAGATAAGGGTTATGAGGATGCGGACGGCTTCGCAGCTAAGTTCACAGTCGGCACAGGCAACGTGTTCGATGGCTGTATTTCGCACCACAACGCGGACGACGGCTGGGATCTCTACGCTCGTGTAAGCTCGGGCAGAATTGAGCCTGTAACCATTCAGAACTGCGTAGCATACAAGAACGGCTACCTGCTTGACGGAACAAAGGCGGGCAACGGTAACGGCTTCAAGCTCGGCGGTGAGAGCCTCGCAGGCGGACACATTATCAAGAATTCGATTGCGTTTGAGAACAAGCTCAACGGTATCACCTCCAACTCCTGCCCCGATGTTAAGGTTTACAACTGCACTTCCTACAAGAATGAAGCGGCAAACCTCACTCTGTACACCGGTATTGCTTCCGCAAGCACCGACTTTGAGGTCAAGGGTCTGGTTTCCTACAAGGGCGGCGCTGCTGACAGCATTAAGGGTCAGGGCTCTCAGTCCAAGTCTAAGTATGAAGGCGCAACCAACTACTATGACGGAAACGGTGTTACCGACGCATGGTTCAAGTCCCTCAAGTTCAAGGGCGAAGTTGCTCGCAAGGCAAACGGCACCATTGATATGGAGGGCTACCTTGAGCTCACCGATAAGGCGGCTAAGGACGCAGGCGCAAGAATGACAGGCACCGCCTCGGGAAGCGTTACCATCACACCCGATGAAAAGCTCCCCAACCCCATTACGGGTGCTGCGGCTATTCCTGTGGCAGCTCTTGCAATAGCAGGTGCGGCTCTGTTCGTAGTTTCGAGAAAGAGACGCAGCCGTTAACCCGAATTTATTCGGCTGAACAAAACAATTTCCGCGTCCTCACAGGAGGGCGCGGATTTTGCGTTTTTTATAATTGACAAGAATAGGGGAATGTGGTATAATAATAAAAGTATGGTTCTATCCTCGCATTTTGAGTGAAAAACAAAGATTATAGGGAGGATTTATGAAGAAATTCGGTAAAATAGCACTTTCGGTCATAGCTTCGGCGGCGATTATTCTTTCGTGCGGCTGCGTTCCGCTTGATGAATATTCCTCTGTTCCGTCGAACGACTCGATAATCACATCAACTTCAACAGAGAACGGCGAAAACTCCATTGGCGGCGATACGTCCGGCAGTACTTCCTCGGATAATACGTCGTCTGACGTATGGAATTCCGATACATCGTCCTCGGAGAACTCGTCAAGCAGCTCTGAGAACACGAGTGAACCCGACAATAAGCCCTCAACGGGAGACGGAATTGTTTCCGCTCACGGACAATTATCGGTTAAGGGTACGAATATCGTTGACAAGTACGGCAAGCCCTATCAGCTCCGCGGAATGAGCACTCACGGATTGACTTGGTTCCCTGATTTCATTAACGAGAACTCGTTTAAGACCCTGCGCGACGATTGGAACACCAACGTTGTCCGTATGGCGATGTATGTTGACGAGTGGGGCAACGGAATGTGCTATATGGGCAATAAACAGGGCTCGCGCGATATGCTGGAAAAGGGCGTGAACCTCTGTATTGAGCTGGATATGTATGCGATTATCGACTGGCACGTCCTCAACCCGGGCGATCCGTCGAAATACACCAACGAAGCCGCCGAGTTTTTCAGTGCCGTCAGCAAGAAATACGCCGGCTTCCCCAACATCATCTATGAAATCTGCAACGAGCCGAACAGCGGAGCGGATTGGGACAACAACATCAAGCCCTATGCCGAGAAGATTATTCCGATAATCCGTGAGAACGATCCCGACGCGATTATCATTGTCGGTACTCCCACCTGGTCGCAGGAGGTTGACAAGGCGCTTGCAAACCCGCTGAAATTCGATAACGTGATGTATGCCGTCCACTTCTATGCGGATACCCACAGGGACGACCTTCGCAACCGCGTTAAGACCTGCGTAAACGGTGGACTTCCGATTTTTGTTTCGGAGTTCGGTATGTGCGACGCTTCGGGCGGCGGCGGGAACAATTTCGTTGAGGCTGAAAAGTGGCTCTCCATGCTTGACGAGCTGAACATCAGCTACTGCAACTGGGCGCTTGCGGATAAGCAGGAAACCTGCTGCGTTATCAATCCGGGCGCAGGCGCAAACGGAAATTGGAGCGAGGGACAGCTCACCGAGTCGGGCAAATGGATACGCAATTGGTTTAAGAAGCACTAATTGTAATATCTGAATATGAAAAAACGCCACTTGTGCTTGCAAGTGGCGTTAAGTTTTTAATTGAGCAATACCGCCTCGGAATACATCACAACACCCTTGTTTCTGTTGGGGTGAATGTGGTCTAGCAGGTATTCCCTGTCGGGAGAGGTTCTGAGGACGGAGCTGATGAAGCCGTTTGCGTTAATAAATCCCGCTCCGCTGTTCTTGCAGTAGGCTTCCAGAGCGGCAGAGTATTCCTCGTTAAGCTCGGTCTTTGCGGTAAACGAAAGCAGACAGAACGGGTCTCCGTCTGTGGAGTACCACGGCGCAATGAACACGAATTCAGCCGCAGAGTTCTTCTCCGAAAGTCCCACCCTGAGCCTTTCAAGTTCCGAAACATAATCCGATGCAGTCATAGCGCATACGTTTGAGTCGCGGTATCTGACATCGTTGGTACCGAGCGCGATAACATAGAGGTCGGCTTCGGGTATTTCCGAAGCATTTTCGTTCATATAGGCTACCGTACATCCGCCTTTGGAGAAATTGAGAATTTTCTTATTCGGGAAATGCTCCTCAATAGGCTCGTACCACGGACAGCCGCCGTTTTTTGTTCCCTCGGTAACGCTGTCGCCGATGAAGCATACCGAGTTCGCCTTTTGCATTGCGGAATACAGCGTTTTCGACTTCATATTGTCGGTTATTTCCAACCCGCCTGCTTTGGAGCGGATAAAGCCGTTCTTGTCAAAGAAGTATCTCTGTGTAATCTCCGAAATATCCATATTATTTCCGAAAACCACTTCGGTTATAATGCTGTTGGCTTCTGCCGCGCGAGCCAAATCGTCCGTGCTCAGTTCGTTTCTGAGAACCTCGTTGTTGGCGATTTCATATATGGGCAATGCACGGTAATTCCCGTTTACGGGCGATTGGGTGTAAAGCGGAACAACCGCTCCGCCGATTACCGTTTTGGAAGCGCGGTCGATATAGACGTCAATAAGCATACTTGTGTCACCTTGCTTATCGCGGTAGCTGTTCGCAAAGTTGCCGGGGCAATACGCGGTGAATACGTTTCTTCCGTCAACCTCTTCAATCAGAACAGGCTCTACTGCGTGAGGGTGGTCGCCGAGGATTATATCCGCGCCGTTTTCCTTGAATATGTCAAACCATATCCTCTGCTCGTCGTCAATGCCGTTGGAGAACTGTGTTCCGATATGCGGCAGGACGACAATCAGGTCGGGAGACAGCGCCTTTGCTTCCTCAAAATCCCGAATAACGTCGGCTTTGAGCTTTTCAAACAGCTCGCCCTCCGTTCCGGAGATTACGGACGTGAGATACGAAAGACTGCCCTGTGCGAGTGCGGAAGTATCGTAATAGTTACTTCCGTAGGTGTACGAGAGCACTGCCATTCTAATTCCGTCAGCCTCGACAAGCTTAACGCGGCTGTTTTGCTTTTCCTGTTCGCTGCGATAAGAACCCGTATGGTCAAGCCCGAGGTCGTCGAGTACGTCAAGAGTGCGTTTTGCGCCCTCCTCGCCCTTGTCCAGAACATGGTTGTTCGCAGTAGTTACAAGGTCGAAGCCCGCGTTTTTCACCGCCGCCCCGAACGAGTCGGGGAAGTTCAGATACAGCGCTTTCCCATCGTCGAAATTACCCGAGGTGTAGCCGACCTCTTCTCCCGCCATAGGTCCTTCAAATACGCCGATAGCGTAATCTGCAGAGCTGATGTAGTTCGCCGCATATTCAAACACATCGGTGAAGTCATACTCGGAACCGTTGTATGCGCGTTTAACCTGATCCTCAAGGAGAATGAGGTCTCCCGCAAACGTCAGTCTGAATGCGCTGTCGAACTGCTCCTTTTGCTGGTTGGTCATAGCGGGATACATAATGTCGGCAGAGCTGTCCTGAGAGTCGTCCTCTTTTCCGGTATACTCGCCCCTAAAGAATTTCAGAATGTCCTCCCCTGTAAAGCCCGCGTATGAATTAAGCACCGCAGAACCGACAAAACCAAGTGCCACCAATAGCACAACCACCTTTGCCGCGGTGGTTTTTCTGCCCTTTTCGCCCGTGAACATATCCGCGCAGGATTCGGCGAATTTGTTCATAACTCTGCCCACATAATCGTTTCCGAATGCGAGACAGATTATAATGGAAGCGGGTACGGAGATTGCGTAAATAATCGGAATGGAAAGCCCGTCAATCCAATCGCTTATCCACAGGGTAAATATGCGGTGGAACAGGAAAATCCACAGCGAGTTCTTCCCGAACAAGGTCAGCAGAGGGATTTTCACATCGGGAGTAAGACACCTGAGCGCGTAAATCGCAAGGAATGCGATAACGAACAGCACAATTCTGCCGAGCGCTTCAAAACCGTTCAGATATGCGGACATCTGAAGCTCGCTGTCGGAGAACTCAAACACTAAATCTGACGCAAAGGCGATTGCCGCCGCCCCGAGCAGGGCAGCCAAGCCCCTGAGTGCTCGTTTTAACGGCTTTTGCGCTGTAAGCTGCCGATTTTGTTCGTCGGATAGCAGATACCCCGCCATGTAGAACGGGTAGAACCCTATTATCCGAGCCGCCGCAAAGGTGTTGTCAATGCTGGAGAAGAAACCCGCAAAAAGCGCCACCGCTAATAAAACGAGATTTGTATACCTGAACCTCGCAATATGGTGAGCCGTGAGCCGCCACACTATCAGAGCCGCCAGATACCAGTAGGAGTAGACGGGCTGTAACAGAGAAGAAAACCCGTAAATAAAGCCCATAACGCTGTTGAAGATAAAGAAGAGCACAACAAGCTTTATAATAGAACGAAAAGAGCGAGAATTGTCGCTCTTTCCGAAATATCCCGAAACGAAGACAAACGCGGGCATGTGGAACATATAGATGAAATCAACCGTGCTGTCGATAGTATCGCTCTTGTATTGAAGCTGGAACAGAATGTGAGCGAAAACCGTCAGTAGTATTAACAGTCCCTTTATGTTGTCCCAATAACAGCTTCTGGAAGCGGTCGGGACGGCGCATAGTGCGTTTGTATCCTGATTAGTATGGGTTCTCACCGAAGAAGTCCCTCGTACATATCACAGTAAACCTGCGCGGAAGCTCCCCACGAGAAGTCCTTCGCCATTGCGCGCTTCACCATATCGTCCCACGACTTGCGGCGGGTGAAGTATACGGTCTTTGCGTAGTTAATGGTGTTCAGCAGAAGTCCCGCGTCGTATCTGTCGAAGGAGAAGCCCGTGCCGCTCTCCTCGTACTCGTTGTACGGCTGAACGGTGTCTTTAAGACCGCCCGTTTCGCGTACAATAGGGAGAGTACCGTAACGCATAGCCATCAGCTGAGTAAGACCGCACGGCTCAAAGCGCGAGGGTACGAGCATTGCGTCCGAAGCGGCGAAAACCTTGTGCGCGCGGTCGTCCGAGTACATAATGTTGGAGCTTACCTGCCCTTTGTGGGTGTTTTCAAGATTGCGGAACATTCCCTCATAGCGCGCTTCTCCCGTGCCGATGAGAATGAACTGAGTGTGCTGGTCGAGTATCTGATTTATAACCGCATTGATAAGGTCGAGACCTTTCTGGTCGGTGAGTCGGGAAATAAGCGCGATTACGAACTTGTTCTCGTCCTGAACGAGACCGAGTTCTTTCTGAATGCCGAGCTTGTTCGCTTTCTTGCCCGCGAGAACGGTTTTCGCGGTGTAGGTTTTGAAAATCTGCTTGTCCTTGGCGGGGTTGTAAACCTCCGTGTCAATGCCGTTGACAATTCCGCGGAGTTTGCGGCTGTAATAGGACATTACGCCCTCAAGGTGCTCGCCGTATTCGTGGGTTTTGATTTCCTCGGCGTATGTATTGCTGACGGTAGTGACCATATCCGCAAAGACGATACCGCCCTTGAGCATATTTCCGTCTCTGCCCTCGCAAATACCCTGATAGTTGAAAACGTAGTCGGGAAGTCCCGTCAGGCTCTTGATTATTCTCGTTTCGTTGTTGCCCTGGAAACGCAGATTGTGGATAGTCATAATCGTCTTTGCACGGGCGATTGGCGTATCCTTGAACAGCGTTCTCAGATATACGGGGATAAGGCCCGCCTGCCAGTCGTGGCAGTGGATAATATCGGGATAGAATCCGATTACAGGGAGAGCCGCCAGCACAGCCTTGTCGAAGAACGCATATCTTCCTATGTCGTTGCCAATGTTGGTGTAAGGATTACCTTGGTTGAAGAAATCAAGATTGTCGATGAAGTAGTACTGAATTCCGTCAAGCACAAGTCCGAGGATACCCACATAAAGCTTTCCCGGGAAAGAACCCAAATCCATATCGAAGTGGGCAATCGGTGTTGCCATATTCCTGTATTTCTCGGGGATACAGGTGTAGAACGGGAGTATTACCCTCACATCGCAGCCCTTTTCCACGAGCGCCTTAGGCAGCGCACCCATAACATCGGCAAGACCGCCTGTCTTGACAAACGGAACACATTCCGAACCCGCAAACAAAATCTTCATAAACTACCTCCCAAAAATGATATATTCTAATTATATCACTTTGCGCGGGAAATTTCAAGTACTATCATATTAAGGTAAAGAAATTAACACCGTCTTCCGAGCAAAAAAACACCGCAATAACAATGGTATGGCGAACTGCTGCAGGGCGTTATTCTGTTTTGGGAAAAAATCCGAGACGATATTCCGCCTCGGATTTGAAATTATCTGAAAGAGCCGATTGTTGTGTCGGTGGTATACCGATGCTGCCAAACAGCCTTTTGATTTAATAGAACATGTTATCTATAATTTGTCCGTTTGGAATTTTAAGAAAATGCATATCATATTTTCTTTTCGGAACTTTTCGCCTTCTTTCTCTGAATAGTTTTTACGCAAACTACAACAACGGAAGTACATGAAGCGATAAAAATAATTCCTGAAACAATGAAGTCTTGCAGCCATTTATCATAACTGTCGATATCAGTTCCTATTTTTATATTTCCCCCCAAATTAAATGCCTCGGGATTGTACATTATTTTAACCGTTTTACCAATATAAGGTTTCGGATCATATCTTGGAGGTCCTTTTATCAAACTTGCCGGTTTAAATTTATCATCTGTGTACATGACTTGATCTGTATGAAGCATTCCGTTATAATCCGTAAATGTTCCGAATACTACTCCATCAGGCGTACCAATAAATGTAATTTTTGCTGTCGTAATAATCCAATCGTTTCGTTTAATACGAACCCCAATATGACATACTACGAAAGCTAACGATACAATTGTAGTTATCATAATCAGTAACGACAAAATATTTTTCGTAACTTTTCCCATATGCTTACCTCCTCTAAAACGATTAGTGTATAATGTATTAACGAATGGAAATTAAAAAGCTTGCTATAATCTCCCAAAGAATATTAACCAGAATATCTATCGCAACCGGTATAAAAAACTTATTTTTATTGTCAGATTTTCTTTTGTGTTCAACAATTGAAAATACGATTAGAACAAAGCCAATTAAAATATGCAGGTATGTTAAATGAAATTCGTGATAATATATTAATGAAAGTGCAAAGTAATATAGTGGAGAAAAATCAGGGCTTCCGACAGGGAGTATAGCTCCAAAGAAAAATGCCAATAAGATATATGAGAGATTGATGATTAAATATATCGAACTAATTTTTTGAAACATTCTTCTTTGCATATATTTTTGCCCCCTTTTACGAGCACAAAATAAATAGCCGCTGAATTCTTGTATGAAAATAGTCAGCGGCACGCCGGTTAATCATGACGAAAAGGATTTCGCCGTTAGGGCAGTGCGAGCCAAAACAATGCCAGCAATGAGTCTTTGTCAAGCCTAAAAGGCTTGACAAAGACCATTGCGTTGAACAAAATCCCCCTCGGCTCTGCCGAGGGGGATTTTGTTCAACTGGTGGAGCCGGCGGGAATTGAACCCGCGTCCGAAAACCCGTCCCCGCAACCTTCTCCGAGTGC